>NZ_CP085524.1:3235000-3314304 GCF_004353525.1 Zhaonella formicivorans | reverse complement strand
CCCTATCCCCTCCCTGGAAGAATATTATAGATTTCTCTATAATTCCACAAATTCCTCCAGAAAGTGCCATTTTCGCCAACTTCGCTATTTGTACTGTTTTGCTCTTCCGCTAATTTACGTCAAAGCAACCTTTGGCTGAATCTTTAGAGCACCCGGATGGCAAATGACTGTAGGCTAACGAGCAGCATGGACGCTGCGGGAGTATGGGAGCATTAGGGGACGTTAACGGTACAGTTATCTTCAAATAAAAAAGTAGCAAGTGACTGATAAAGACAGCCACTTGCTATAAGTTACCATCTTACAATTTATTTTCCACAATTTCGTTTGCTTTTTTATACCACGTTTTTCCTTCTTCCCTTAACCCCTCTAACTTGCTGTACAGCTTCTGCTTCAGTGTTTCATCCTTTAAGTAGGGCAAATTAATGCGCACATTGAGGATAGCTCCTTCCATACCGGCCAGAGCTATGTTGGCTGCAACCCCGGCATCGCTCAGCGCATTTTGGTTACCTTTTGCAGCTATTTCCGGTATTAATTTTAATATCTCCACACATGCTTCAACGACAGAAAAAGGAACATCTATAGCCTGGCAATAAGCATCCTGAATAGCCTGGCTTCTAATGGCCTTTTCCTCTTCAGTACCTTTGGGCAGCTTGAATGCCACCATTACCTGATTGAAGGCCTCCGTATCCAAATCTATAGACCGCCGGAGTCTTGCCTGCAGCTCTGCAGCAGTGCTTTTAATCCGGCTAAACTCCTCTGCTACTTCCTGGTACTTTTCCTTGCCCAGTGTAAGGTTGCAGACCATTTCACACAAAGCAGCAGCATTAGCAGCAGCCAATGCGCTGACACTGCCTCCGCCCGGCGCGGGAGACTCTGAAGCCAGCTCTGCCAAAAACTCTTCCACAGACATTTTGACTAGTTCCACCTGTATGCCTCCTATAGACCGATTAGATGGTTATCGATAATTTGCTCCCGTTTGAAGTTTTCAAGTTGCAAGTAATGTTCGGCCACTATCACTAAAGCTTCCTGGGGCAGAGTACCTACAATCTCTGTTCCTACTACAGGCACACCGTACCGGGCCGCCTCCATTTTAACTAATTCATAAGTACGGTAGATAGGGGTCTGCTCGTAATCAAACATGTTCATGGAAACAACTACCTGGTTCCTCTCTTCAAACTTAAGTCCTACTGCCCGCACTGTGGAAAAACCGCCGCTGGGCCCACGCACAATTTTGGCGATGGCCTTTGCTATTTCCAACCGGTCGGTTCCCAGGATCACGTTAAAAGCAACCAGTGGCCTGGTTCCCGCACTGACAATTACTGCTCCGGCCGTGGGGTGCAATGCCGCCGGGCCAATATCCGGTGACCTTTCCGGTGTATGGGCTACTAATTTCAATCCCTCGTACTGGCCTTTCCTAATATAGTCCAAGCTTTTGCGCTCGGGAGTCCGGGCGTTCTCTCCCGAAAAATATACCGGAACATTAAGTTTTTCATATATCTGACGTCCTATTGTTTCCGCCAGCTCTTTACACTCCTCAAGAGTAATGTTTTTGAGGGGGAAGATGGGGATTGTATCTTGCGCCCCAATGCGGGGGTGATTGCCCGTTTGCTCCTCCATATTGATCAACTTGACTGAAGTGGCTGTCATGTCAAGCAAAGCCTCCAGCATGGGTTCCGGCTCACCTATAGCCTCGATTACAGTCCTGTTAAAATCAGCATCGGGGAAATATCCCATCAGTTTAACCCCAGGCCGGTTGCGGAAATTATCTACTACCGCTTCTATCACTTCTAAGCGACGCCCTTCGCTAAAGTTAGGCACTGCATGAATATATTTTTTCATTGCTAATAACCTCCTTTTATTCTTCACCTAAATATGCTTTACGCACTCTATCATCTTGCAATAGCTCATGTCCTGCTCCCGAAAAGGCGATTTCACCGGTTTCAATCACATAACCGGTATGGGCGATTTCAAGAGCAATATTGGCATTCTGCTCAACCAACAGTACTGTTAACCCTTTGCTGTTTAAATCTTTGATGCATTGGAAAATCTCTTCAACTACAATTGGCGCCAAACCCATGGAAGGCTCGTCGAGCATTAACAGCTTGGGTCGGGCCATTAAAGCGCGGCCAATGGCAAGCATCTGCTGCTCCCCGCCGCTTAAAGTTCCTCCCATCTGTTTAGCACGTTCTTTCAACCTGGGAAAAAGGTTATAGACGTATTCAAGGTCTGCGGCTATACCTTGTTTGTCATTGCGCAGATAAGCCCCCATCAGCAAATTCTCTTGAACATTTAAACGTACAAAAATACGTCTTCCTTCCGGCACCTGGCTAATGCCCATGGCCACTATCCGTTCCGAAGGTGCGCCCGAGATTTCTTGCCCTTGAAAAACAATGCTCCCCTGTTGCACTTTAACCAGCCCGGAAATAGCTTTTAAGGTGGTAGTCTTCCCGGCACCATTGCTTCCGATCAGAGTAACGATCTGTCCTTCTTTTACTTCAAAGGAAATGCCTTTTAGAGCATGAATACTGCCATAATAAGTGTTGAGGTTTTGGACTTTCAGCATTAAGCAGCACCTCCCCTGCCCAGGTAAGCTCTAATTACCCTTTCATTGCGCTGTATTTCCTGGGGGAGACCGTCTGCAATCTTGTTGCCGTAATCCAGCACTACCACCCGGTCAGAAATCCCCATCACCAGTTTCATATCATGCTCGATCAAAAGTACGGTCAGCCCCCTCTTTTGAATTTTCCTGATGAGGGCTTGCATTTCTTTCTTTTCCTGCGTGTTCATCCCTGCCGCAGGCTCATCCAACAAAAGCAGCTTGGGGTCAGTAGCCAAGGCCCTGACAATTTCTACCCGCCGTTGATCTCCGTAAGGCAAACTGGTAGCTATTTCATCTTTCTTATTCTCCAGACCAACAAAGTCAAGCAGTTCCAATGCTTTTTCCCGTACAGCGTTTTCCTCGGCCTTAACTTTTGGCGGTGAAAAGATCGCTCCCAGTAAGCCGGTTTGAGTACGGCAATACTGCCCAACCATCACATTCTCCAGCACCGTCATACTGCTAAAGAGGCGAATATTTTGAAAGGTTCGCCCGATGCCCAAGGCAGTAACCTGAAACGGGCGCATCTTCTTTAAAACCTGCCCTGAAAATCTGATCTCACCCGCAGTAGGTTCATACAGTCCCGTAATTAAATTAAAAAAAGTTGTTTTGCCGGCACCATTTGGTCCTATTAAACCTACGATCTCTCCACAGGTTATATGAAAATCAACATTGTTTACTGCCACTAAGCCTCCGAAAGATTTGGTAACCCCTTTTGTCTCCAGTATGTGCACCGGATTCACCTCCTTTTAAGCTGGCCACACTGATCATTCCCTGGGGCCGAATAATCATCATCAAGATCAGCAGCAAGCCATAGATAGCATAGCGATAAGTAGCTATATCCCGTAATGTTTCCGGGAGTATTGTCAATACCGTCGCTCCCACGATTACTCCGGGAATGCTGCCTACTCCGCCTAATACCACCATGCACAGGATCACAACCGACTCCATGTATGTGAAGTTATCAGGGTTAACATAATGGATAAAGGAAGCAAAAAAGCTGCCTGCCATACCGGCAATTGTCGCACCCAGTACAAAAGCAAGTACTTTCAGATTGGTTGAATTGATGCCCATAGCTTCGGCAGCTATTTCATCATCCCTGACTGCGATTAATCCCCTGCCCAGCCTGGAACGCCAGAGGCGGTAAGAAATAAATACTGTTAAAACTGCTAACAGTAATAGTAAATAGTAATAAGCAGTACTGCTCCGTAAAACCATACCAAAAACACCGGGGGAAGGAATGCCCGGAATCCCTGCAGGGCCCCTGGTTACCTCAGTCCAGTTTACTAAAACTAAACGTACAATTTCTCCAAAACCTATTGTAGTAATAGCTAAGTAATCACCTTTTAATCTCAATGTCGGAATACCCAGAATGAACCCAAAACAAGCAGCAACTACTGCACTAATCAATAATGCCAGCCAAAAGGACAAATGCATATTTACAGTCAATAAGGCAGTTACATAAGCTCCTATGCCATAGAAAGCGGAGTGGCCCATAGAGAGCTGACCGGCAAAACCCAGCACAAAATTTAAACTCAAAGCCAAAACTATATACAGCAGCACGATTATGCTGGTCCTTAAAACATAGGGCTGTCCTGCCACCAGTAAGGGCCAGGTAAAAATCAAAATGACTATACCTGCCAACAGTAATCGCTTTGCACTGGCATTCAGCTGCGTAAAACGAATGGTACCCCAGTCAAAGATTTTCGACAGCAGTTTAATCAGCAGGAAAAGGGCACCGGTGGCTAAAAACAGATTTATCAGCACCTGAAATACATGAGCCATAACTTCTACCCCCTTTACACCTTTTCCCGAACTGATTTGCCAAAGAGCCCTGCCGGTTTGACCAACAAAATAAAGATAAGTATTATAAAGGCAATAGCGTCACGATAACCGGAAGAAATATATGCTGCTCCGAGACTTTCGGCTAAACCCATGATAATACCGCCGAGCATTGCTCCCGGAATACTGCCGATACCTCCAATTACTGCTGCTACAAATGCTTTTAAGCCCGGAACAAAACCCATCATAGGAAAAACAGCTTTATAATACATCCCAACCAATATTCCGGCAGCTGCACCTAACGCAGAACCCAAAGCGAAGGTAAAATAAACAATACGGTTGGTGTTAATTCCCATCAGCTTGGCTGCATTCATATCCTGGGCTGTGCAACGCATAGCCCGTCCAAGCTTGGTATACTGGACAATATATGTTAGCACTGCCATCAGCACGATACCGGTTCCTAATATAATCAGCTGTAAAGTTGACAAGGTAAAACCGAAAGCGCGGTAAACCTGGTTATTGATTACTTGCGGAAAGGACTGGGTTTCAGGCCCCCAGACCAGCATGGCAAAATTCTCTAAGAATATAGCAGCACCAATGGCGCAGAGAAATAAATTAATTCTGGGAGCATTAAAAACCGGTCGGTAAGCAAAACGTGCAAGCATTAGCCCTACCAAAGCAGCTCCTGCCATACCAAACAAGAAAGCTATAAATAGCGGCAGCTTGAAAACTGCAAAACCGGTTAAGGCAAAAAAAGCACCCATCATATAAATATCTCCATGAGCAAAATTGATCAGGCTAATAATGCCGTAAACCATGGTGAAACCTATGGCAGTAAGAGCATAAATGCTGCCTAGGGCCAGTCCGTTGCTCACTTGCTCCATAAACATGTTCTCTCACCCCTTTTTTCATTTAATTGTGGTGGGGAGCACACCTCCCCACCACCTTAAGACATTAGGGCTGTACCTCAGCAGGGACAATCTTGCCGTTTTTAACAGTGAGGATAATGATACCGCGAGTTACATCATTTTTATCATCAAAGGAAATGGGGCCGGCCACACCGGGAAAATCTTTTACTTCGTCCAGGTATTTTTTAATGCCTTCCCGCGTAGCACCGTTTTTCGAAATAGCTTCGAGGATAAGCTTGGCGGAATCATAAGCTAACGCCGCATAAGTGTCGGGCTCTTTGTTATACTTTTCTTTAAAAGCCTTCACAAACTCTTCCGTACCCGGGAACTTTACCTCGGGATGGAAGAAACCCGTAAACAAAATGCCTTCCACAGCTTGACCGCCCAATTTAATTAATTCTTCTGAACTAATGCCTTCAGTCCCTAACATTGGAACATTTAATCCTAACGAACGGCTTTGTTGAGCAATTAAAGCAGTCTCCACATAATATCCGGCTATAAACAACAAGTCGGGGTTTTTAGCCTTGATCTTGGTGATCTGGGGGCTGAAATCTTTTGATTGCCCTTCAAAATAAGTCTCAGTGGCAACTACCTTTCCACCCAATTCATTAAACGCTTTGCTGAAGTCATTCATTAAACCGTTGCCAAAATCGTTAGCAGTGTAAAGAATTGCAACGCGCCGTTTGCCCATTTTCTCATAGGCATATTTTGCTAAATGTTGTGCCTGGGCCGTATCGGTTAATGAAATGCGGTAGACATGCGGAGTTGACCCGTCAGTAATAGCTTTGTTAACGGAATCAGTAATGACCGGAATACCGGCAGCTTCATAAATGCCTCTGGCAGCCAGAGTACAAGAGCTGTTCCAGTGACCAATCACGGCCAGCACCCTGTCATCGGCGGCAAATTTTTGGGCCACGTTGGGAGCTTCTTTGGGGTTACCCGTATCATCTCCCACTAAGAGCTTTACCTGAGCCCCATTAATCCCACCGGCGGCGTTTACTTCGTCCAGAGCCAGCTGAATGGCCTTGACTTTCATATCGCCAAACTGGGCAGAGTCGCCCGTCATTGGGTTAGCGCTGGCCAAATAAATCTCCGAAGGCTTGTCGCCGCTCTGCCCGCCTGAACCCCCACAACCTGCAACCAAGCTAAGGATCAGCAGCAGTATTAACAAGTAACTTAATTTTTTCATACTTTACCTCCCCGTTTAGTTTTTTTTGCTAAGTGCGACGCCGGCAAGTCCCACTTTTTAACACCCTTTATTTGCAAAAGCCATGCCAAACAGCAAAAAACCGTCAAAATTGACGGTTTAGCTAAAATATTCCCGTATACCACAGGAACAAATTTCGTTAAATAATGTTGCAAAGCGCCATAATATCCCTAATTACCGCCTTTTACAGGTTTGCGGAAATTTGTTTCCTTCCGGAAATTAGTTCCTTAAATAATTATTCGTTTTTTAAATACTGTTTAATCTTTGTACGCAAATGCCTTTCACTCATCCCCAGCACTTTAGCTGTCTGGTAGCGGTTGCCCTGAAAATGGTCCAAAGTTGCTAAAATAAGTTTTCGTTCCGCCTCCGCTAAAGATTCTCCTATATATACAGGGATCCAGTCTTTATTTGAAGAGAAATTGAAACCACCGGCAATTTCTTTGGGCAAGTCATGGACTTGAATAACATCCTTTTCTGCCAGTGCCACTGCCCTTTCAATTACATTTTCCAATTCCCTAACGTTTCCGGGGTAACTGTAATTTTCCAGTAAAGCGACAGCATTAGGACTGATGCCCGTTACATTTTTATTGAAGAGTCGGCTGTACTTCTGGATGAAATGTCTGGCCAACACCGGTATATCCTCTCTGCGTTCCCGGAGGGGCGGCATTTGAACAGAGATCACATTCAGGCGAAAATATAAATCCTCCCTGAAATTTCCTTTTTTTACCTCTTCACTGAGGTTTTTATTTGTTGCTGCAATAAACCTTACATCAACCGGGATTGATTTTTCACAGCCCAGGGGAGTAACCTTTTTTTCCTGGATCACCCGCAGGAGTTTAGCCTGTAAAGCTAACTCCATCTCGCCTATCTCATCAAAAAAGAGAGTACCACCATGGGCGAGTTCCAATTTGCCTTTCCGTTTTTGATTGGCCCCGGTGAAAGCCCCTTTTTCATAACCGAACAATTCACTCTCCAACAAGTTATAGGGGATAGCGGCACAATTGATAATTTCCAGAGGGCCCGAAGCCCTTTTGCCCGAATAGTGGATTGCTTTGGCAACCACTTCTTTGCCCGTACCGCTTTCCCCCGTAATTAACACATTGATATCAATATCTTTGATCTTGTCAACCAGTTCAAAAACATTCGCAATGGCTTTACTTTTGCCCACTACCCGTCCGGTTCCGTACTTTTCATCCAGTTCTTTAGTCAAATGGGCAACCCTGTCCGCAAGGTTTTGGTAATCTAATGCTTTAGCAATCAACACTCGCAGCCCGGGTAAATCTAAAGGCTTGGTAACATAATAATAAGCACCTCTTTGCATTGCTTCAACTGAGGATTGAATACTGCCATAGGCCGTCATGGCAATTACAGGTATACCTTGGTATTCCTGTTTGATAGCCTGCAGGACCTCTAATCCGTCATATTCCCCTAATCGTTGGTCCAGTAGTACTAAGGAAATATTCCTACAGTTTAGAAGCTCCATACCCTCGGGTACACTGGTAGTGCAGTAAACCTTATACTCATCTTCCAGGGCAAATTGCAACGCGGCTAAAATTGCAGGCTCGTCATCTATTACAAGAATGTTATGCATGTTGTTTCTCCCCCTCCTCCGGAGCCGCCGGCAAATAAATAGTTGCAGTAGTACCTTCTCCCGAATTGCTTGTATAGCAAATCCTCCCTCCGTTGTCCTTTAATAGTTGATAACATATGGCCAGCCCCAGTCCATATCCGCCGGGTTTCAGCGTATAAAACGGATCAAAAATTTTATCCAAAGCCTCAGGCGGAATGCCACAGCCATTATCTTGAATTTTGAGTATTACCTGGCTGCCCTGTTTACAGCCCGTAATAGCGATCATACCACCGTCTCCCACTGCTTCTATGCTGTTTAACAAAATATTGATAAGTACTTGCTTGATCTGCTGCCCATCAGCCCAAAAAGCTGCCGGCTCATAATCGGTCGTCATCTCAATACGCTTTTGCTTGATGTGGGCAGCAAACAAGGTAAATACTTCTCGGATAAGTTCCGATAACTCAACTCGCTGCGGGGTGATAGGCTTTGGCCTGGCATAATCCAGCAAAACGCTGACAATATTGTTTAATCTCTGCATTTCCTGGGGCACAGTGGCAATTATTTGCTGGCGAAAGTTAGGATTGTCAAATTTGATGGGCAACAGGTCAATATAAGCTTTGATTGCCGTTAAAGGATTCCTGAGCTCATGGGCTATACCAGCCGCCAACGTGCCAAGAGCCTGCATTTTGTCATTTTGATACAGCGCATCTTTCAACTTTTTCTCCTCGGTATAATCATGTAACACTAAAATAACTCCTTCCACTGCCCCTTCAGGTCCCTTGATAGGGCTTAAGCTGCAATTTATAAAGCGCCTTTCAGTTTGGCTTTTTACCCATTCCAAATCCCTGCGCCAGACAGTACCGGTCAAAGCCTTGTTTAATACGTCACTGCCCAACTTTTGGCCTAAGCCCAAATCCCCCCAGGTTAAACCGGGTGATATCTCTTTTCCTAATAAAGCTTTAGCCGCAGAGTTGGCTGTCAGAACCTGGCCTTGCTGGTTAAAAGTAATGATGGCGTCCAGAGTACTTTCTAAGATTTTACCCCGCAAACGGTTGCTCTGCTCCAATTTCAACTGGCGGGCATATAATTCGTCGTTGGCAGAGGCTAATTCCTGAGTCCTCCGCTCTACTTCTCTTTTTAAACCCCTGTTCCAGGACATTGTTGCAATGATCATGCCCAAAGTAAGCAGCAACACTATAATGGCAGCAGCCAGCAAACGCTTCCAAAAACGGCTGGCATCAACAAAAGTTTCCCCAAACCATTTGCGGTAGATTTTGTCGTAAGTTCCGTTCGCTTTGATGGCAGCAATCCCCTGGTTTAACAAAGCCAGGGTTTGTGTATTCCCTTTCAACACTGCCGAGCAATATTCAGTGGAGTAGAGCGGTTCCCCCACAATCTTAATTTTGTCAAACTGTCTTTCCTTTTGCAGAATGTAAAGTCCCGTCAAACGGTTACCTACAAATGCTTCCACTTCACCTGTCAGCAGTGCTTTCAATGCTTCTTCCTGATCGTCTTTGATTATGGGTATTACCTCTGGTATACTCCGGAGGAGTTCACTGCTAATATCGCCTGCTTGAAAGGCTACCGGCATCCCCGCCAGATCCTTTAATTCCGTTACATAGTTGGTCTCCTTGCGTACAAAAATTGCCTGGGAATTGACCACCAGCGCCTCGGTAAAAGCAAACCTTTCTTCCCTGATCTTGCTCTTGGTCATACCTTGAATTGCATCTACCTGTCCGTTCTCTAATGCCACCAGCGCCTCCTGCCAAGTCATGGGTATGAGCTCGATATCCATTCCTAATTCAATGGCCACGGCCCGCATGATATCAACATTAAACCCTTTATACATCCCGTTATCGTCAACATACTCATAGGGCGGATAATTTTCATCACCTGCAATGCGGATGGTATGACTGGGGGTGGCCTGAACTTGTAATGGAAATAAAAGGCAATAAATGATTAGACAAAACAAAGTGGCGCATAACCTCTTCGTGATCTGCATAAATTCACCTCTAGGCTTTGTTTTAACCAAGGCTAAAAGAGGAACAATGCATAGGCGTAGTAAGAATGTTGAAATGATGAGGTGGTAGGAATGGGATGTGTTTTTTAAGTGACTACTGGTTAATCCTTGCAAATATTTTCGCTGTTTTCACGGTCAATACCTGTCGAAAATTGGTGTAAATTTCTGTATAATTCTATCCCCTGCCGGACGGCTTGCACAAAGTCATGAAAGAGCGGGGTGAGGATTTGACGGCCCTCAGGAGTCCATAAATCCGCAAAGAATTTGTAACGCAGGCCCGAAGATATCTCCAGCTGCACCCCTTGCTTTTGGAGGTTGCGATTGCAGATGTTCTTAGGATGAATGCCTTTATATTTGCCATTCTTTTTGACATTAAACCCATTCTGCTTTAACGACTTAGCTATAAAATACTTAAGCCTCTTGTCCAGGCCACCCAGGCAAACAATCTCCTGCCAGTCCCGGAAACCATGGATAGTTACAGTAGCCAGAGAATCCCTGACAAGAGCAAGAGCTTTTGGCTCATCGAAGTTGTGGCTGGTGATATGCAAATCCCGGGGATTGTCTTCTTTAAGGCCAATGAAACTGTAGTAAGTATGCTCGTCACCGGCTACAGCCCTGGCGATTTCCGTCGTTCCAAATTCAATATTGCCGCCGTGGGGAGATACAATTGCAATGCCGCTGCTACCCTCAGATACCTCTATTGTAAAATCTCTATCCACCATTTCATTCTGTTTAAGTTCATAAAAGCTATTGTATTTATCCAAGCTTGCCTCCGGTAAAGTTTATTCACATTATTGTACTATTTTATCAGGCAAAGAAAAATTCCTTCTAAAGACACTACTTTTTATATCAAGCAAAACCTGCCCTCAATAAAACAATAAGAAAAACACACCCGAGTAAGGTGTGTCCATAGATAGCTTTAATCTAACGACCGGAAAAAGGATTTTCCCGTAGGGTTACAACCCTGGCAATTGCAGCAGGGAGCCAGCTGAGGGAGCTTAAATCTATAGGTACAACGAAAACAGCTTGGAACCTGGTCAGTTTCAATGAATCTATAACTTTTACCTTGAATAATCTCTTCCACTTTGAAGAATCCCTCCTCTAAGCATTAGTATGTTAAAGTCCCAATAATTAATGCAGCATTACAAAAAAGCAGGCTCATCCCGAAATTATAAAAACAGGAGGCGCGGCTGGCTTCGCCTCCTTTAACAGTTCCATTATGCCCCTAATTTTTCCAATTTCACCGCACAAACCTTATATTCAGGAATCTTAGCTTTTGGGTCGCGGGCGGAGTTAGTCAACTTATTGATTGCTGCTTCCCAGAAGTGGAAGGAGGCAAAAACCAGTCCTTCCGGAACTATATCAGTAATTTTCACTTTAACTTCTACCTCGCCACGACGGGAAATTACCTTGATCTTTTCACCGTCAGTTATGCCCAATTTACAAGCATCTTGCGGGTTCAGTTCCAACAGTTCCTCGGGAACTAAAATTTCAATGCCTGTTCTTCTGGTCATGGTACCTGTATGGTAATGATGCAATCTTCTGCCGGTGCTTAAGATAAAGGGATACTCAGCATTGGGCTGCTCGTTGGGTGGAACATGGCCGACAGCGCTAAACTTACCCAAGCCGCGGGCAAATTTTCCTTGATGAAGTATAGGCGTCCCCGGATGGTCAGCAGTGGGACAAGGCCACTGTAAACTACCTTGTTCCAAACGGGCATGGGAAATGCCCCCATAGCTTGGTGTAACGCGGGCTATTTCCTCCATAATTTCGGCCGGGCTGCTATACAGGAAATTACCTCCCAAGCGGTTGGCAATTTCCGAGATAATTTTCCAGTCAGGTTTAGCCTGGCCTATAGGCTCAATAGCCTGGCGCACCAACTGCACCCTGCGCTCCGTATTGGAGAAAGTACCGCTCTTTTCGGCAAAGCTGGCTGCGGGTAAAACTACATCTGCCAAACGAGCTGTCTCTGTTAAAAAGATATCCTGCACCACCAGGAATTCCAGGTGCTTCAAGGCACTGATTACATGGTTGGCATCAGGGTCACTTAAGGCAGGGTTTTCCCCGATAATATACATGCCCCTAACTTTTCCTTCGTGAGCTCCGTCCATCATCTCGCCAACAGTCAAACCTTCCTTGCCTGAAAGCTGAACACCCCAGGCCGCTTCAAATTTGGCTTTGATGGCGGGATCCTCGACCTTTTGATAGCCGGGGTAGTAGTTGGGCAAAGCACCCATGTCACAAGCGCCTTGCACGTTGTTTTGGCCCCGTAACGGGCAAACACCGTTATAAGGTTTGCCAATATGGCCTGTTAAAAGGGCCAGGTTGGCAATAGCCAAAACGTTATCAGTGCCGCAAATATGCTGGGTAATACCCATGGTATAAAGGATCATGGCATTTTCCGCCTTAGCATACCTGCGGGCAGCTTCCCTGATTTTTGCCGCAGGGACTCCCGTCAAACTTTCCGCATATTCGGGAGAATATTTCGCTACCGCTTGTTTGACATCCTCAAATCCTTCCGTGCGACCGGCTACAAATTCTTTGTCATACAAATCTTCGCTGATAATCACGTTGGCCATGGCATTTAAAAGGGCCAGGTCGGAGCCAGCCTGATGCTGAATAAAGATGTCGGCCATTTCCGCCATTTCAGTTTTACGCGGATCGGCCACCACTAACGTTGCCCCCTTGTTTAAGGCTTTACGCACTTTCAAGCTGATTATGGGATGAGTCTCAGTAGTATTGGTACCGATAGCAAAAATAAAGTCAGTTTCTGCTATTTCCGCAATAGAGTTAGTCATGGCACCACTACCGAACGCTATCGCCAGACCGGCGACGGTGGCAGAGTGTCAGAGACGGGCGCAGTGATCGATATTGTTAGTACCGAAGACTGCACGGGTCAGTTTATTGGCCAAATAATTCTCTTCGTTGGTGCATCTGGCTGAACTCAAGACAGCCAATGCGTCAGGACCGTATTCCTTTTTTATACTGGAGAATTTTTCAGCCACCAGGTCTAATGCTTCCTCCCAGGTGGCGGGCACCAGCTCTCCGTCCTTTTTAATGAGCGGCTGGGTAAGCCGGTCCGGATGGTGGATGAAGTTGTAGCCGAAACGCCCTTTTACGCACAGGGCCCGGCCATTCACTTCAGCTTCGGGAGTAGAGGTAACGCCCACCACCCTGCCGTCTTTGACATTCAGGTCAAAGGTACAGCCGGTTCCACAGTAAGGACAGGTAGTGCGAACTTTAGTTAATTCCCATTTGCGACCTTTGCCCTTCATCTGTTTTTCTGTCAAAGCGCCCACCGGGCAAACGGCTACGCAGCTGCCGCAGAAGACACAGTTTGACTCTTCCAGCGGTAAATCCATAGCAGTGGCAACCTTGGTGTTAAATCCGCGGTTAGCAAAGTCAATGATATTCCTGCCCTGCACTTCGGCACAGGCCCTTACACACTTGCCGCAGAGAATGCATTTATTATAGTCTCTTTGAATAAATGGGTTGGCAGCATCAATGGGGTAGCTATGCTTTTCGCCCATATCGGAAAAACGCACTCCATATTCGTAGGCATATTCCTGCAAGCTGCATTCCCCCGACTTGGCGCAGGTCAAACAGTCATTGGGGTGATTGGCTAAAAGCAGCTCCAGGATGGTTTTGCGGGCCTCGATTACCGCAGGGGAATGGGTATAGACCTCCATTCCTTCGCTGACTTGAGTCACGCAGGAAGCCGGCAAGTTCCTCATGTTCTTGATCTCTACCACGCACAGGCGGCAGGCGCCAGGGTTGGATAGCTCTTCGTCGTGACAGAGAGTAGGGATGTTAATTCCGTGCATCCTGGCTGCCTCAAGAACTGTTGTCCCTGCCGGAACTGTCACTTGTTGCCCGTTTAAGGTTAAGGTAACGTTTTGCACCACGTTTCCCTCCTCTTCTTATGCTAATACTGTACTACTTACGGGTCCGCCAACAGCCGTCAGCCGGCAGCCATCAGCTATTCTTAAGCTCCAAAACTTGGTTATTCTCTAAAGACCAAACTACAACCTGAAAAATTTTTTTAGCTGATGGCTGATAACTGATAGCTGAAAGCTAACAGCTAATGGCTGGCAGCTGTGCTGCCCTTATTCCACTTTCTTCAGCTTTTCGAAAACGGGACCGAGGCCCAGTGCCTCTGCCCAATCTACCGGTATAAACTCTCCGTCCACTTTTAAAAGGGGCTTGTCAACACAATCAGGGTTATGCACGAAATTTAACCCCAGGCGACCTTTCAGGCACAGCGGTCGTCCGGGAGCAGCCCCTTTGGCCACTACGCCCACAACTTTGCCGTTTTTCCTATAGAGGAAGAATTCACAACCCGCTTCACAGAAAGTACAGGTAACCGGTTCTTTCTCCATCTCCCAGCGGCGGCCTTTCCCTGCCATTTCTTTGGGCAGCAACGCTCCCACCGGGCAGACAGCAACACAGTTATGACAGTATACACAATCTGAATCACAGAATGGCAAATCAAAAGCGGTAGTGACCTTGGTATTAAATCCCCGGTTAGTAAATTCCAGCACATTTGCCCCTTTAATTTCCGCGCAAGCCCGGACACATTTGCCACAGAGAATGCATTTATTGTTATCCCTGATAATATAGGGATTAGATTCGTCCAGCTCATAAGTGTGGCGCTCGCCTTCGAAACCGGAATTGGTAATCTCGTATTCATAGCAGTAATCCTGGAGCTTGCAGTCGCCACTTTTTTCACAGGTCAGGCAGTCCAAGGGGTGGTTAGCCAAAAGCAGTTCCAGAATGGTTTTGCGGGCCTCGATAACTGCCGGGGAATGGGTGTGGACAACCATTCCCTCGGTGGCGTGAGTCACACAAGAGGCAGGAAGATTTCTCATGCCCTCAATTTCCACCACGCACAGCCGGCAGGCACCGGGGCTGGACAGCCTTTCATCGTGACAAAGGGTCGGGATTTTTATTCCGGCCTGGCGAGCTGCTTGCAAAACGGTGGTACCCGGTTCAACCTGTACCACTTGGCCATCAATCGTCAGTTTAATCATGGCCGGACCTCCTTACCCTTTTAAAATTGCATTGAATCTGCATTTTTCATAGCAAGAGCCGCACTTGGTACACTTGCTCTGGTCGATAATATGGGCTTCTTTCACCTTGCCGGAAATCGCTCCCACAGGGCAACTCCTGGCGCATCTGGTACAACCTGTGCACTTGTCAGCAATAATTTCATATTTTATTAGCTCTTTACATACTCCGGCCGGGCAGCGTTTCTCCTGAATATGGGCCTCATACTCGTGCCTGAAGTATTTCAAGGTGGTTAAGACCGGGTTAGGCGCAGTTTGTCCCAAACCGCAGAGAGCCGTGGATTTGATCACCTTGCCCAGACGCTCCAGCAAAGCGATATCCTCCATGGTGCCCCGGCCTTCGGTAATTTTAGTTAAGATCTCCAGCATCCGCTTGGTGCCTTCCCGGCAGGGAGTACACTTGCCGCAGGACTCAGCCTGGGTAAACTTTAAGAAGAAACGGGCCACGTCAACCATACAGGTTTCCTCATCCATGACCACCAAACCGCCGGAACCCATCATGGCTCCTGCCTGAGTCAAGGAATCATAATCTACCGGCAAATCCAGGAGATCTGCAGGCAGGCAGCCGCCGGAGGGACCACCGATCTGTACGGCTTTAAATTCCTTGTCGTTTTGGATGCCGCCGCCGATCTCAAAGATGATTTCCCGCATAGTAATGCCCATGGGAACTTCGGCCAAACCGGTATTCTTCACTTTACCGGTTAAGGCAAAAACCTTGGTCCCTTTGCTTTTCTCGGTGCCGATGCCGGCGTACCAGTCGGCGCCGTAGCGCAAAATGCTGGGTACGTTGGCATAAGTTTCCACGTTGTTGATATTAGTTGGTTTTTCCCATAAACCTTTCACCGCAGGGAAAGGAGGACGGACACGGGGCATACCCCTGTTGCCTTCGATGGACATCAGGAGTGCTGTCTCCTCACCGCAGACGAAAGCTCCGGCCCCCGCCTTGATATGCAGCTTGAAATTAAAACCTGTTCCCATGATGTTATCGCCTAAAAAGCCCCGCTTCTCGGCCTGGGCAATGGCGATGCGCAAACGTTCGGTAGCCAGCGGATACTCTGCCCGGACATAGATATAGCCCTCATCAGCGCCAATAGCATAAGCAGCGATGGCCATACCTTCGATTACCGCATGGGGATCGCCTTCCAGCACGCTCCTGTCCATGAATGCACCCGGGTCACCCTCGTCAGCATTACAAACTACATATTTCTTGTCGCCGGGAGACTTGTAAGTAAATTCCCATTTCATTCCCGTGGGGAAACCGGCGCCACCCCGGCCCCTCAAACCTGATTTTTTAACCTCGGCAATAACTTCCTCCCGGCTCATGGAAGTCAAAGCTTTACGCAAACCTTCATACCCTTCATTGGCCAGGTAATGGTCGATATTTTCAGGATCGATATGGCCGCAATTTTTCAGCACATTCCGCTGCTGCAGTTTATAAAAAGTAATATCCTTATAGGTTTTTACCGGCTCCTGAGTAACCGGATCCTTAAACAGGAGCCGTTCAACCACTTCCCCTTGTTTTAAGTGCTTTTCAATAATTTCAGCTACATCTTCCTCTGCCACACGGCAGTAGAATACACCGTCAGGCTCGACAATCACAATGGGGCCCTGCTCGCAGAAACCGTGACAACCGGTTACACATATTTCAAAATCTATCCCCTGTTTTTGCATCTCTTCCTTCAGCCTGTTAGTAACCTTGCGGGATCCTGAAGAAACACATCCTGTACCGGCACAAATTAAAACACGCTTCATGCTTCCACCTCCTCTATTCATACTGGGCTAAAATTTTAGCCACAGATTCCTTGGTCAAACGACCATGGGTATCATCGTTAATCATCATTACAGGCGCTAAACCGCAAGCGCCAAGACAGGCAACAGATTCCAGGGTAAAACGCAGATCTTCTGTCGTTTCCCCGTCTTTGATTTTCAGGATATCCTGAATTTCCTGGAAGATCTTGGCGCCGCCGCGCACATGACAAGCTGTGCCCTGGCAGACACGGATCACATATTTTCCTCTGGGTTTTAAGTGGAATTGGGCATAAAATGTAACCACACCATAAACTTTGGAAAGGGGTATCTTCAATTCCTTGCTGATCTTTTCCAGAACTTCTTTAGGTAAATACCCATTCTGAAATATTCATAGCCATAATAGGCCATGGAAATTTTGTAACAAAATGGTGTTAAGATATATCTTGCTTTCTCATGTTGGCCCTGTAACCTGTTGTAAAAAACACGCACAAGGCATTGATATGGTATACGATGTAAGAGATGCATAAAACTGGATGATTTGAAGCTATAGCTGCCCCTTGTTCCTTAATTATGGCTTAAAAACTAGTTTTTTTAGTAATTTATTCATTTACTAAACAAGGCAAACTGCTTATATTTTGCAAGGTTTGTATAAATGAATTTTGGTATATATAAGAGCTGCATAACTTCCAGGTCCAGTAGCGAGCGGAACGTACCAGTTTCCCTGCAATTTTGATTAATTTCAACCGCAGTGTCTCCATTCGGTTTGGTTTCATTGGTTCAGGCAAGCACAACCTACGAAACCAGTTGTTAAAGTTGTATGCCAACATGGATAACTGCAGTTTTACTGCATTGGATTCAAAGTTAGTGCTGCTAAGTTTGTGACAAGCGAATCCATTTTTGGCTTCCTTAATAAAGTTTTCCATATGTCCACGTTGACAGTAAAAACGAACGATATTACGCGGTTGTAGTTCCATGTTTGTCACGATAAACGTGAATTCAAAGAACAATTGTCCAGCAGGCCGTTCCATTTTGACAACAACGCGGCGGGGCACGATCCCAACTAGTAGCTTGATACAGAAATTCCCGGTAGTGGACTTGCCTTTCATGCAGTCTTTCAGGGTTTAATACTTGGTCCGCCATGGACTGTGCAACAGATTGAAGACGAGCATTGGCTTTTAAGCGAATTACATATTTATGACCCTTGGTTTCTACTAGTTTAAAGAGTTCTGGAACGGCAAAACCACTATCTGCGCGCAAAACAATTAAAGGATTGCTAACCCAAGCCTCATACCTTTTAAGGAGTGGACCGACAAATCGCACCACCTGACGAGAAGTATATACGTTGCCAGCACGAAGCTCGGCTTTAAGGCAATCACCTGTTAGTCCATCAAAACAAAATAGAGGGTGAAACCCCCACTCTTGATAATGAGAATTGAAGTTTGCTCCATATTGATTACCGTAAGCAGTAAAGCCGGAAGAATCAAGATCCATAACAAACTGGTCTTGGGGTTTAAGCATATATACTCGCTTTTGTAAGATTTCATTAATATGTTCCAATGATTTTGCAGTTGCAATATTCGCTTTTTCATTGAACCGGGAGATTGTTGGCTGCGAGGCCAAGCGCTTTTTCCCAGTATAGCGGTGAGTAGGGGTTCTTCGCTTAAGTCATCCGCATGATCATCAGCGTGATAACCAGCAAGATGCTGATAAAGCTTTTGGATAACCACATCACTATTAGGATGATCTCGGTGCATAACAGGGTCATCAACTACCAGCATTTTTTCAACAGTTTCTGAAAGGCCGAGTTTATAATCAAATTCCTTATACAATAACAACCCTGCATCTGAAGTTAGGTCGCCACCATTGAAATTAACTTTTATTCGGGAGTTGAAGTTCATGCTATATTCCTGTACACTTTTCATAAGAAGAGTCCTCCTTTGGTAAAGGTTGGTTTGCCAACACCATTACAATACCAAAGTTTGGGCTCTTTTTCCATGCTTTCATTTCACTTAATGGGTGATATGCTAAAGGCTTATTAATTCTTATTGCACTAAGGTTTTAAAGCTCAACAGATTTTTTATATGAATATTTCAGGACCCATAAATGTCTTGGGCAGCCTGCAAAACCGGGATTAAAGCCCCTTTAGTTCCCCGGTATTTGGCAAATACCTCTTCCAAACTTTTTTCTTTTTCAGTAGCCTCTGGGGCTCCGCCACAGCACTGGCACTGACTCATATAAAGCCAACCTCCTTTTTTTAAAAACCTCTGCACTTGATAATTCTTTTTTCGGTAATAATAAGATCAACCTTTTTGTCATGCGGCTCAGCATACACCTGGTCAGTAATTTGCAGTTCAAAAGCCAAAGCAACCTTAAGTACCTCCGGTCGCAGGCGCTCTAAAAAGCGGTCATAATAACCGGCTCCGTATCCTAAACGGTTGCCCTGCTCATCAAAGGCAACACCAGGTATAAGTACCAAATCAATTTCTTCAGGAGCAACGGGGCAAAAGAGTTCAGGCTTAGGCTCCAGAATGCCATAGGCTCCCGGTACCAGGTCCCCGGGGTAATTTTTGATTTCTGCCGGTATAATCTTAACTTCCTTCCGGTCGCTTACCGGAATCAGCAAGCGTTTTCCTCCGGCCAGAACCCGGGTAATGATCTGCCCCGTGTCAACTTCGTTCCGAAAGGCCAAATAAGCCATAACAGTCATTGCCTGCTTAAATTCATTCAAGGCAACCACTTGCCGAGCAATGATGCTGCTTTTCTCCTGCACACTTTCCTGGCTTAAGGCTTGCCTTTCCGCCATGATCCGGCGGCGTAATTCTTTTTTCACTATTCACCCCCCTAGGCTACCTAAAAGTAAAGAGCGGGTCTCTCCCGCCATCGCTCATTCATTACAAAACTTACGCTATATTAAAAATTAAAAATATTTTAAAACAGCAACCGCCAGCAGCCAATCTCGGTTTTAACGACAACCATAGCTTAGAACCTTTCATAAACAATTTAATTATTAGCGCATTATTAAAGTGTAACTTAATTTATAAAGAGAGAAATTTGACATAAATAAAAAATATCCTGCTGTTTAAACTAAAATTAATTAAATTTTACAAGAAATAATTATGGGAAATAAATTGTTGCCAACCCTCGTTTTCAGAAATTTGATACTTTCGACGCAAAAAATAAATGAGGACAAAGTAGTCCTCATCACAGCTTGTAGACAAAGCCAGCATGTATTATTTCGCTCTGGACAAGCTCCTACGCCGTAACCGGCAGCATAGCTGCCGACGGCTGGGGAAACCAGTCCCGCTCCATAATACATGCTGGCTGTTAATAGTTTGTCGACAGTCTGAAATGAGGACAAAGTAGTCCTCATCATTTTGCCTAGATAATAATCACGGGTATACCGGTAAGTTCTTGCAATTCCCAATAAGAACGGCCTGTCAGGTCCTGCCCCCGGTGGTCGAAAGCCTTTGCAGGCAGTACTAGCAAATCATATTTGTTTTTGGCTTCAGTCCCCATTTTCAGCCAGTGCTTTTGAAAATCTTCAACTGTTAATAACCCGGCGGTAATTATGGAACCGCCAAAAAAATCATTGGCTGCCTGCTGGACTTCAACTCCTGCTTCCGGTGCAATTTTTTGTAAACTCTCCTTTACAACCCGGTAACCCGCCTGGGAAGCAAGAAGCAAAGGCGACCCGGCTCCCGCCTTGCGTACGTTCTGAATGATCGTTTCGGCCTCTTCCCGGCTGAGATCATATTCCATAACTAAACCGGAGGGCTCATTATTGTTTTTAATTAATGTGAGAGCGAACTGCTCCTTCCCCCGCCTCACATGAATTTCAGCTTTTCCTGCGGCCAGAAGCTTATGAAAAGCATCAACCCTGGAAAAAGGGGGTTCGTTGTTAATGGCAAGGATGACATCACCTGGCCAAAGCCCCGCCTCTGCTGCGGGTGATCCTTTTATTACCCCGCCAACCTCAGGGTTTAAATCCGCCAAATGGGGAGGCTCCAACGTCAGCGGCGTGCTTATTTGCTGCTTATGCTTAACCACAAACTCGGACAGTTGTTCCCATAACCCGGGCGGAAAGCGCAGTCCGGCAGGGGCTAACCTTGTATACCCCGGCAAGAAAATGCGAATGGTTTTTGCCCCGGATCTGTCTAAGGCCAAAACAGTGTCGTGCAAGTCCTCCCAGCCAACTATCCAGGGCATGGCCACCAAACTGCCATGGAAAGCAAGTCCTGCTTCAGCCAGCATTTTCAGTAAACCCTGTCCCGGCCCGCGACGGTCAGCCATCAGTTTCAGCCTACCTTGCCGCGAAACGCTGTTGAGGGATAAATACAGTTCCACCGGAGACAATTTCACCAGCTCAGCTATAATTTCAGGAGTCAAGAGACTGCCGTTGGTGGTTAATTGCAGCGGCGTCCTGGGAAACCGCCGGCGCAAATATTGTAAGACAGGAATAATCTCCGGGTGGGTAAAAGGCTCGCCTTCACTGATTTTAGTGGCCGACTCACCGATAATTATTTTTCGGGTTCCATCCAGGTATTCGGCATATTCTTTGACTTGCTCAAGGCTTAACTCTTCAACATAATACGTTGTTACGCCCGGAGGGTTTTGGCGGTGGCTGCAAAAAATGCAGTGCACGTTGCATTTGGAGGTAATGGTCAAGATGTTATGTTGTCTAGCAGCAAACAGAATAAAATGCTCCGGTGCTTTTTTCCACCCCTCCACTCTTTTCACTCCCGGTCTAAAAGTGAGACCAGCCGGTCCTCCAAAACAGCACCGTCTATCCAGCCTTCGAGTTGTTTGACCATGTCACCGCTTTGATCCAAAAATAACATTGTGGGCAGAAAACGGATGTTAAAATCCTCCGCCAGCTTGTAACCCTGCTCCGTGTTGACATCAACCACAATAAACCTGATTTGTTCCCCATATTTTTTCTCCAGAGCCATAATCACGGGCTCCAATTCTTTACAAACACTTCAAGTTTCAGAATAGAATTCTACAAAAGCAGGAACCTTTTCAGCCTTTGCTTCCGCCAAAGCGCCCTGATAATCGGAGTACCTCTGGTGCAAAGACTCCTGGGCAGTGGAACTAAACGAAACGTAAACCACAAAAACAGCTATGGCTGCCACCAGCCCCAAAATAACCAGTCTAGCTTTAGTTGACATAATCCTCCCCCTTAATCTGAAAATTATCCACAAATAATCCACAAGCACCGATCCTTGCGCCCTCTATGTTAAGCCCACTTATCCACATTTACCCCTGTTTTGCCCGGGCCAACGGGAACAAGTGTGCCTTTTTATTTTCCACAGCAAACCAAGCCAGTTTTCTCAAGTTATTAACAGGTTTATGCACATTATCCACAGCTTTTCATCCACAAAACAGCAGTTCCCTTGTGTATAACTTGTCCACCTTATCCACTGGCAATGACCTACGGTCAAGTCGTTAGTTGTTAGCTATCAGCTGTCAGATATCAGTTGTCAGCCATCAGCTCCCAGCAATTAGCCGTTGGCTTCCAATTTACTAATGACTAGTGCTCATGGCTTTATAAGTCCGCCCAAGCCATACATATGACTAAAAACTAATGACGAGCGACTATTGACTCGGCGTCAGCCGGTGCCAAGGACTAAGGACGCGGCTTTTACCGATTGTGATGACTGATGACTCTCTTAGCAGAGGGCCAGGCTGGGCACAGCATTTAAATCCAAATCCGAGGTTTTGCCCTGCAAATACTGAAAATACGCGGCGCAGCCAATCATGGCTGCATTATCTGTACAGTAAATAAGGTCGGGGAAAATCACTTCAATTCCCCTGGCTTTTGCTTTATTTTGCAACAGCTGCCGCAGCCTGCTGTTTGCCGCCACTCCTCCGGCCAAAGTTATAGTTTTGGCCCCCTTTAATTCCGCGGCATTTACCGTTTTGGTTGCCAACACCTCCACCACCGCCTCCTGAAAGCTGGCAGCCACATCGGCTGCATTCACCTCTTCCCCCAGCTGGTTCGCCCTATGCAAGTAATTCAAAACGCTTGATTTGAGCCCGCTGAAACTAAAATCCAAGCTGCCCTCTTCTAACCAGGCTCTGGGAAAATTGATGGCCTCCGGATTTCCTGCTCTAGCTGCTCTTTCAATAAATGGTCCCCCTGGATAACCCAGCTTTAAAGCCCTGGCAATCTTATCAAACGCTTCCCCTGCAGCATCGTCCCTGGTGGAGCCCATAAGCTCCAGCTGTCCATGGTCCTTCCAGTAGATCAAGCTAGTGTGTCCCCCTGAAACCACCAGGCACACTACCGGCAGTTCCAAGTTGGGCTTAGTTAAAAAGTTGGCATAAATATGACCTGCCAGGTGATGTACGCCGATTAGGGGCTTGTCCAAAGCATAGGCCATAGCTTTGGCAGTGGAAACCCCCACCAGGAGCGCCCCTACCAACCCTGGACCATAGGTAACAGCTATGGCATCCAACTCGTGTAGCAGTTTGCCTGCCTTGTCCAGCGCCTCCTGCACTACAGGTGTGATATTCTCCAAATGCTTGCGGGATGCTATTTCCGGCACTACACCGCCAAACTTCTGATGAGTCGCTATCTGGGAAGAAATGATGTTAGACGCTACTTTGATTCCGTCAATAACTACCGCAGCCGAAGTCTCGTCGCAGGAAGTCTCCAAGGCAAGAATAGTACAGTTTTCTGGCATAAAACACAATCCTCTCTCAAGTAGAAAATACCAGCTTATTTCAACAAAGGTTACAAATTCTTTTCACTTGTAGTATAACAAGAATTCGCTGTAAAACGAATTGTTGTATCAAAATTTTATTGTATTTTAACAGTTTAAACACAACCATGCTTGGCACAAGCATTTTCTTTTTCAGATAAATTATAGTAAACAGCAGGGAAATCCGCAAACGCGTATAATAATTAGTAATGTCTGGGGGTAAATAAATGAAAAAAAACATTTTTTTTGATTACTGCGCAGGACTTCTGCTGCTGGTTTTTTTGGGTTTGCTCATCGCAGAAAACTTTTTGCCTCTTAGTTTCGAGATCGAGTTGGCGCTCTTAAAAATATTGGGAGTGACAATTTGGTTCATTTTGCTTTGTACTTTTCTTGCCCATAGCAACTTAAAAACCCCGGCAATAATCCTCCTGCTTGGGTTGGGGCTTTTCAGCATAAGCCTTGTAGAATTGATAAATTCAATTCAGATTTGGTCCATGTTGCTTCCGGAGGCTGAATTTTTGAAAAACCCGGGTTTAATTACCGGGAAAACGCTTCTCGCTTTAGCTATCTTTATTAGCATTTATTTTGATAGATTGCTAAAAGAAAAATACTTCCCCAGCGAAAAAGCATTGCACCTTTTTTTAAGTCTACTGGTGGCGCTTGCTGCTATTCTCGCCCTTATTTCTTCCGGTTACAACCCGGCTAAAGAGCGAATGATGGGCAACAATTTCGGCCAGCTTCTACCCATTATTCTGGATTTGGCCCTCATTATGCTTTTTGTAAGCATTGGCTTTGAGGCTTTTCACACTTACCGCCAAAGCCAAGTGGAGCATGGTTTTTGGGAGCAAAAAGATCTTTTCTTAAACCAAGTAAACTGGGGGCTTTTAGCTGTTAATAGTGAACAAAAGGTAATTGCCTGCAATTCTTATTGCATAGAAAAGATCGGTTTAAACTGCCAGCCAGGAAAATACCTGGATGAATCCGCGCCAGAACTTGCACAGCATTTGCAAACTCAAAATAAGGCAGGCAGTAAGGAAATCATTCTGCCCACCCCTGCGGGACCGGCAAATTTGCTGCTGGAAGTTTCCCCCATTACCACTCCGTCGGGAGAGTGTGACGGCCATGTAGCAATTATCAAAGACCTGGATGAAGTAAGGAAAACTGAGATGGAACAAATCAGTCACCGGCTGATCTATGAGTGCTCACCGGCAGGTTTGATAGTAACGGATAACAAAGATAGAATATTCCTCGCCAACATGGCAGCTGAAAAAATCCTTGGTTGTCCCTTGACCACGTCCCAAGGAAAAATTTTCAAAGACATTGCTGATTCTCCCATTGGTAAAATTATCAGCGATCTGTTACAAGATGCTCAGAAGCTGCAAAAGAAGATTATTTTGGAAGATTATGAAGTAGCCACTCCAACCGGACCCAAAATATTAATCCTGGGAATATACCCTATCCAAAATATCAAAGGAAAAATGCTGGGGTCTTTTTGTGTCTTAATTGACGTCACAATCGAAAAGACCAACGAGCGCAGCCTGCGCAGGGCTGAACATTTGGCGGCCTTAGGAGAATTATCAGCTGCAGTTGCCCACGAAATAAGAAACCCCCTGACCTCCATCCAAGGTTTCTTACAACTGCTTAATAAAAACAGCGCTTCTGAACAGCAAAAAGAATACATCCAAATTGCGCTTGCAGAATTAAAAAGGGCTAATGATATCATCTCCGAGTTCCTGCTCTTTGCCAGACCACCAAAATTAAACCTCAAAAAGCAAAGCGTAGTCCCAATTATTGAAGAGGTGGCAAAAGTCATGCAGGCAGAAATGGCGCTAAAAAGTACCGCCTTTGCTTTGGAGGCAGAACCGGTGCCGGAGATAGGAGTCGATCGGGATCAGTTAAAGCAAATCTTTTTAAACCTCTTTCAAAATGCTTTACAAGCTATGGGCCCGGGGGGCAGTCTCACTGTCCGGGTCACTTACGACCCCGGCAGTAAAAATGTGGTGATTAGTGTGCAGGATACAGGTACTGGCATACCTGAGGAAAACTTAAGCAAAATTTTCAGCCCATTCTTCACTACCAAAGAAGCAGGTACCGGGTTAGGGTTAAGCATCTGCAACCGAATCGTCCAAAACCACGGCGGGAAATTGGAAGTGATAAGTCAGGTGGGCAAAGGATCAAACTTTATGATTACTTTACCCAATGTTGAAAGGGTATGCTAAAAGCGGAGACTGCTTGGCTGCTAAGCAGCATGGTTGTCTAGTAAGAAGGCCCAGTAACTTAGAATTACATATCTTGCCGTAAAAATCGGCGATACCTTAATGATTAAAATTAAGACGGATTACCAAAGGAGGAGTTTAAAGATGAAAAAACTGGTTTTATGGTCCCTAGCCTTAGCTATGATTTTCGGGCTGGGTATCCCCGTTGCAGCCGACACCCCAGTAAAATTATTTATCAACGGCCAAGAAGCAAACGTTCAAGGACTGCTCATTAATGGGCGAACCTATGTACCTGTCCGTTATGTTTCGGAAACTTTCGGCGCCAAAGTAGATTTTGTAAATGGTACAGTGAAAATAACCACCTCCTCCGGCGGTGGCATTGCAGACGGCACTTTAAATGCAAAAGACCTGACAAGCCTCCCCATCCGCAGCCTGGGAGAGAAGTTTCAGCTGGGCAAAATATCCTATTGCATCGATTCTGTGACCTATGAAACCAAAAATTCCAAACAATATGTTAATATCACTTTTAGCGAAGAATCTACATCCTCTCCAGGAGAATTTGGCCTTCTACCTGCTTTCGCTTACCAGGACGGGCAAACTACAGTTAAACTAATTGATTACTCGGTAACTGCAGACCCGGATAAAAACAAAAGCTATAGGCGCAGCTTTACATATCGTTTCCCCTACGAAGGACAGATATCATATATTTATTACTACCCGGAAGGTTTCCAGAAAAGAATTAAGCCTATTGCCAAATGGACGGCATGGTAGTTGGCTTGCAGCCGCGTCCTTAGTCCTTGGCAGCGGCTCACGCCGAGTCATTAGTCGCTCGTCAATAGTTTTTAGTCATATATATGGCTTGGGCGGACTTATAAAGCCATCAGTACCAGTCATTAGTAAATTGGAAGCCAAGGGCAAATTGCTGGGAGCTGATGGCTGACAGCTGATAGCTGATAGCTAACAACTAAGGACTTGACCGTAGGTATACTTGCGACTAACGACGGCGTGCTATCTGGCGACTGGTGACTATTAATGTAGGTGATTGAGGACTGGTGACTGCTTTAGCCCCGATCATATAGGTTTCGCCACATGATAATAGCATCCTCGTTAGTATCGGTGTAGTATCCTTTTCGTACACCCACCGGCGTAAACCCCGTTTTGCGATACAATTCTTGGGCTACCGTATTGGACGGCCTAACTTCCAGAGTCATCCGCTCAGCCCCAAGAAACATAGCCTCCTGCATCAAGTTAACCAGCAGAGCTTTGCCAAGTTTTTTACCTCTAAAGTTAGGATGCACTGCGATATTTGTAACATGAGCCTCATCAATGATAATCCACATTCCGGCGTAACCGGCCACTTCATCTCCATGAACACAAACATAATAATGGGCAAAGTCGTTGTCCTTAAGTTCGCCTAAAAAAGCCTGTCCTGACCAAGGGGTTGGAAAGGAAACCCTTTCAATTTCCAAAACCCCGGGGATATGCTTTTCCTGCATAGGGATTATCTTGTATTCCACTGGCTTCACCTTCTATTCTCACGGTTTCGCTTTTCCCAAATTACCTCTGCTTCCGAAGCCCTGATATACAGCGGTTCCAGGGTAAAATAATCCCCAACCTGGCCGGACTGCAATTTTTTTAAACCCA
Organism: Zhaonella formicivorans; assembly: GCF_004353525.1. Lineage (NCBI taxonomy): Bacteria > Bacillati > Bacillota > Clostridia > Neomoorellales > Zhaonellaceae > Zhaonella > Zhaonella formicivorans. The sequence goes on along the minus strand of NZ_CP085524.1, from coordinate 3,286,842 downwards.
GGCGAGCAATCTGGGCGGCCCGGCATAAAGCGTTTGTAGCGGCAGCTACTTTTGCCTCAGGCAAAGCGCGGAGCAATTGGTCGCCGTAAATAGGGACAGCATCTCCCAAAAAAGTCACTGTTTCATTAAAATCTCTTAACCTGGCTATAAGCAGTTCAGGAGCCACAGCCAAATAAGGGCTTAATCGTTGATTTTGCACCCCATCCCAGCGGTAAATTGCAGCGTATACCTCATTTTTCCTGGCATTTAAAACAGGACAAATTAGACCTGCGCTTCCTTCGAGGTTGGCTGCTAACCCGTCCAATGTAGGAACAGGCAAAACAGGTTTATCTTTTACATGGGCCAAAGCTTTTATGGTTGCCAACCCGATCCGCAAACCGGTAAAGGAACCAGGGCCTACTGCCACCGCTAACCCATCCAATTCATCAAGCGTAATCTGGGCTTCCTCTAACATCCAGGAGAGCATCGGCATCAAACGCTGGGAATGATTTTTTTTGGTATTAAACGTCAACTCCGCTATCAATCGATCTTCTTCAACCACTGCGACACTGGCCACGTTGGTGGCGCTGTCAAGCCCTAGTACCCGCACTGATTTCCAACTCCTCGATAAGTTCTTGGTAACGTCCTGCTCCTACCGCTGTAAAAATTATTTTTCGTTCAGATTCGCCTAAACCTCGCCTTATTTCAACCTGCAAATAATCGTCGGGCATGATGGTTAAGATTTTTTCAGCCCATTCTACCAGGCTTACTCCCTGCCCTTCCAAATACTCTTCCAAACCCAGATCCTCCAATTCCAGTTCACTTTCGATCCGGTAGGCATCTATATGATAAACAGGCATTTTACCGTCATAAATGTGTAAAATGGTAAAGGTGGGGCTGGTAACCTCAGAGGCAACACCTAAACCGGTACATACTCCCTGGGCAAAAGTAGTTTTACCTGCCCCCAGATCACCCTCGAGCCTGATTACATCCCGGGGCTGCAAAAGCCGGCTTAAAAGATAGCCTAGCTGTTTTGTTTCTTCAGAGCTTGTCGAAAGATACTCAAACAAATCCTACACCTCAAACGCTGATAATTAGCCATAAATATTTAGCCGCTAAGCAAAACGGTTCCAATCAATTATATATTACTAATATGTTCTCCGCAAAGTGTCTGTTTTCAAACTATTGTTTCCAAAAGTAAAAGGTAATGTAGAAAATACTTCGTCTTAGGGTTTAAAACTTCCTACTTATTCCAATAAAAAAGGCTCTCTTTTCAAAGAGCCGCAAATTATTTTCCCCTTTGCAGGGGGGATTAAGGCTAGCTTATTGTAAAACCTGGTAGACTTTTTCCAACAGTTGTTCTAGATCGAGTGGTTTTAAAAAACATTCAATGGCACCTAGCATGAGAAGCTCTTTTTGTTTTTCTTCGTCAGCATAAGCGGTCATCATCAATACAGGTATAACAGGCTTTAATTTTTTTATTCTGGCTAATGCTTCCGAGCCTCCCATAACCGGCATTTTTACATCCATAATAATCAGATCCGGATTTTCTCTCTCAATAAGATCTACCGCTTCCTTGCCATTACCTGCAGTAGTTGTTCTAAAACCCTCTTCTTTAAAAAATGTCTCCAGCAGCTGCCGTACCCCCCTCTGGTCATCAACGACCAGGATGTGGTGCGGATTCTGCATTTTTCCCTCCCTCAAACTAAATACATAGTAAAAAATTTTACTTCTAAAAAACCCCTGATGCAAATTCTAACAAAAAAACTAATTGTTGTAAATAACTTTACCAGAAACAATTACCAATTCCACCCGAGCATACAGATCAAGTATCGAGCCGTTAACTACAATTATATCGGCTGATTTGCCTTTCTCAATACTCCCGATTTGCCCTTCAACTCCTAATATTTTGGCCGGGTTGATGGTTATTGCTTTAAGGGCTTCCTCAGCTCTCATCCCGTCTTTTACCGCCAGGGCAGCGCAAACAGGCAAATATTCGATAGGGATAACAGGATGGTCTGTCATTAACGCCACCGTCAGTCCTTGGTTTGCCAAGACCCCTGCCGTTTTAAAGGAACGCTCCTTGAGTTCCACTTTGGCTCGGCTGGTCAGGCTGGGCCCGACTACCACCGGAACCCCCTTTTCCCCTAGCTCATCAGCGATGAGGTGCCCTTCGGTACAGTGTTCCAATACCAGCTTCACGCCGAATTCCTCCGCTATGCGGATGGCTGTCATCATATCATCGGCCCGGTGGGCGTGGGCTCGCAAGGGAATAATTCCCTGTAAGGCTAAGCCTAAGGCCTCCAGCTTTAAGTTGCGCTCCGGTCTTTTTCCCGGCTCTGCCGCCTCCCCAAATTTGGCTAAATAATTTTGCGCAGCCACCAAATTTTCCCTCAGTAAAGCAGCATTTGCCATCCGGGTCATGGGCATCTTTTTTTGTTCCCCATGCACCCTTTTGGGATTTTCACCAAAGGCTACTTTTAAGCCCGCCGGGTTTTTCAATACCATGTGGTCCACAACCCGTCCGAAAGTGTGCATAACCAGACCCAGGCCGCCGACTACATTTGCGCTCCCCGGACCGGTGAACACTGCAGTAACGCCGGCACGAACTGCATCCCGGAAGCCTGCATCCATGGGGTTAACAGCATCTATAGCCCGCAGATGGGGCGTAACCGGATCACTGTATTCGTTGGTATCGTCGCCCTCGATCTGGTATATTTCTTCCATAATTCCCAGGTGACAATGGGCATCAATCAAACCAGGCATGACTTCTTTTCCGGCTGCATCAATAACTTGTGCTTCAGCAGGAACAGCTATCTCCTGCCCACCAACTGCCAGAATTTTGGAACCCTCAATCAGCACCCTTCCTCCTTTAATCACGGGCCCCGCCATCGTTCGGACATGGCCATTCACTATCGCTAACATCATCTACCTCCATCGCCTTGGTTAGGATCGATCACGCCGCTCATCCTGGTAACGCTGAGCCCGTAATGTTCCAAAGCCTCAATTATCTTGTTGATGCCAATGGAATCGCTGGCCATATGACCCGCAACGATAACATTTCCAATATTTTGTTCTTTGACGGCCTTGATTACATCTTCCGGCATATGCATCACTACCAGGGTGCCCACACCTGCTTCGAAATAAGCTTTGGCCACTTCTTTTCCCCCGCCGGTTCCCCCGGCCATAGCGACGAAAACTTTCCCGGCATAGCTTTCTTCAGAACCTACGCGGATTTTCGGTCTGGCCAAAGTATATTTATATTCCGGAAATTCTTCCAGGGCAGCAATCACGTCCTTAAGAGTTGCTTTAGGATTGCCTTTAAGCCTTTTATCCAAATGCTTCTGCACTGTAGTCTCTGCCATTATATCAGCAGGCGTATGGATGGCGATAAATGGCATTCCCAACAATTTAGCTGCAGAAACAGCCCGATCGTAGTTGCCTACATGGAGTCCGCGGTCCACTTCCCCTTTCCGTTCTTCCAGCGCCTTCTGGGCTTTGTTGATTGGCACTCCGGCCTCTACCATCCGGTCGATCTGATTGTCCATCACCTTATAAAGATTGACCATTGGGTTTCCCCCTTTAGGGTGATGAGTAATAACAGCATCAAAACCCAATTGTTTAGCTATTAAAATTTCAGCAGCTTCCATATCGACACCGAACAAAACCCGGTGGATATTATCTCCGTCAACTATTACGCCTGAATCAGCGGGAATTTCATTTAAACCACTGGCTCTCAAAGCTATCTGCAAAATCTGGTGCGCGTTCATCTCAGTCCTCCCGTTACAATTGTCTACGGAGGTAATTTCTCCGTTGGACTTTACAAACCCTCCATAAACTTTGCCGGTATTAATAAGTTTTATTAGTATTACAAGCAGAAACTAACCATTTAAACAGCTCTAGCTGTAGCCTGTCTTTTTCCCACATGCATTCCGGATGCCATTGCACCCCCAGCCACAAATCATTGCTTGTGGATTCTATGGCCTCAATTACGCCGTCTTGGGACCTGGCGCCAACTTGAAAACCAGGAGCCGGCACCCGTACCGCCTGATGATGAAAACTATTAACCCTGATTATGTTTTGATTGTGGAAGATCTTTTTTAGCCTCGTATCCGGAAGCAATTCAATCCCGTGGGTAGAATACCATTTTGGAGCATCTTGCATATGCTTTAGCATCATTTCTGACTGAGTCTGCAGATCCTGCCATACACTCCCTCCGGCTGCAATGTTTAGCACCTGCATACCACGGCAAATGGCCAGAATAGGTTTAGGTTGCTCTAAAAAGCACTTGGTTAAGCCCAATTCAAAACTATCCCGCTCCGGAGAAATTTCTCCCAAGCCTGGCAGAGGCTCCTCACTAAAGTAAACCGGATCTACATCAACGCCACCGGCCAGCAGCAATCCGTCTAATACCTGGTGGTAATAGGAAAAACCATCTGTTCCCAAGGGGGGAAGCAATACCGGCAGGCCCCCTGCAGCCCGCACCCCCTGGCTGTAATAACGGGTTATATAATACCGTTCGCCCTCTAACCCACAGGTAATTCCGATTAACGGCAGCATGCTCCAAAGCACCTCCCTTGACTTAGCTTACAGCTGTCAGCCATCAGCCTTCAGCCTGCGGTGTATACGTAACCCTTATGAGTCAGGGGACGGTTCTCTGACTCATTTTTCCTGGCAAAATGAGTCAGAGAACCGTCCCCTGACTCATAGCTGATAGCTAATAAAAAATACCCGTTGCATGCGGGCATTTACTAGATTTCAGTTAATCCTAAACTTATTTCGATAGCTTTATTTACCTTTTCCATTGTTTCTTCATCCAAAAATGCCACTTTCTGTTTTAAACGGCTTTTATCGATAGTCCTTATCTGTTCCGTCAGAATAACAGAATCTTTTTCCAGCCCACTCTTTTCAGCGCTGATTTCTACGTGGGTAGGTAGTTTCGCTTTAAAAATCTGGGAAGTAATAGCCGCTACAATAGTAGTTGGGCTATACTGGTTGCCAATGTCGTTTTGGACGATTAGCACCGGACGCATGCCACCTTGTTCTGACCCCACCACCGGGTTAAGTTGGGCAAAAAATATATCTCCCCGCCGGATATACATACCTATTTACACTCCACTAATTTTTCATCATAGTAGGTCTGTACTTCATCTTCCAGTTCATAACTCTCCATGGCCAGCGCCAAATTAATCTGAGCCATTTCCTGATATCCCTTTTTCATCTGTTCCCTGACAGTGCGCCTTTTCCTTTCCGAAATATAAAGCCGCATAGCTTCCCGGATAAATTCGCTGCGGTTTCGTTTCTCCAGAGAAACCAAACCGTCCACCTCTTTTAGCAAGCTTTCGGGAATACTAATCATAATTCTCTTTACGCCTGACAAAAGACAGCACCTCCTAGGAAACCTACTTCAAGGGATATTCTATGATACCGGTTATAAATATATACCAAAAATCGCACAAGGATACTGCAAATGAGCTATACTTCATTATAGCCATTTTGTCCAAACCATGCAAGGGGTGGGTGGCATCCAGTATCTAGCAGAGACCGACGTTTTTTAAATATATAAATTGGACATTCAAAATTATTATTCCTAGAGAATAGGCTGCGGCCAGTCGTTAGTCCTTAGTTGCATGTAAGGCTTTTGTGTACTTATAAAACCGCTAGTTACTAGTTATTAATAATCATGAAGCCGACGGGCAATTGCTGAAGGATGATGGCTGACAGCTGATAGCTAATGGCTAACGACAGCGCAGCTCGCTGGCGACTGGTGACTAAATGTACTTGCGTGGTACTCGGTAGCTTACCATACATACTACTTCATAGTTGATAGTGCCGATTGATTCGGCCACCTCATCAACAGAAATAACTGCCTCCCCTTGTCTGCCCAACAAGACGACTTCATCCCCCACAGCTACACTTTCCACGTCGGAAACATCCAACATGCACTGGTCCATGCAGACCCGACCCACTACAGGCACCCTGCAACCCCTGACTAAAGCCACCCCCTTATTGGATAAAAGCCTGGTGTACCCGTCAGCGTAACCAAGCGGCAGGGTAGCAATCCGGGACCTTTTCTTGGTGGTAAATGTACAGCCGTAGCTGATACTGGTACCTGCCTCCACTTCTTTGAGATGGACAATTTTGGCTTTTAGTGACATAGCAGGTTGAAGCTGAAGCTTGCTCTTATCCACTTCATCCGAAGGATATAGACCGTAGAGCATTATGCCCGGACGTACAATATCCAGATGAGCTTCAGGCAGATCTATGATGGCGCCGCTGTTTGCCGCATGCTTCAGCGCCACTTTTACTCCGGCCTTTTCCACTTCCCGGCACACCCAAAGAAATTTTTCCAGTTGCATCTGGCTATAGGTTTTATCTTTCGCATCCGACTTAGCCATATGAGTAAAAAGCCCTTCAATTTCGATGCCGGGGAGCTTTGCTATAGCTGTAATTTCCTGAATGGCTTGTTCTGTGGATTGAAAACCAATCCTGCCCATGCCGGTATCAACCTTAATGTGTATTTTTGCAGTCTGATTAAGAGTTTGCGCCGCCTCACTCAACCTTTGGGCCTGCCTGTACGTGAAAACAGTCTGGGTAATGGCGTGTTTAATAACTTCAGGGTAATCTTCTTCCGAGGTATAACCTAAAATCATGATCGGAGAGGCAATGCCGTGCTCTCTTAACTGCACTGCTTCAGCCAGCAGTGCCACTCCCAGATAATCTGCGCCGGTTTCCAGCGCTCTTTGCGCCACCTGGAAAGCACCATGACCATAGGCGTTGGCTTTAACTATAGCCATGATTTTGGTGGTTTTGGGAATAATTCTGCGTACTTCTCTAAGATTATGGGCAATGGCATTCAGGTCTACTTCTGCCCAGACCGGTCTCATTGTATTACCCCCAGTGACATGCATAAAATATGATTGTTGGCTATAAGCTAGCAGCTATCAGCCTTCAGTTTTGAACTACAGCTAACGGCCATCAGCTTTCAGCCTTCAGCTAAAAAATGATTAATGCATTAACATAATTCGTAAGATATTATTAGTTTAACATGTGTAAATTTTAGCTAATTTTACTGAACATATAAACAGGGCCTGGCCTAAATGCAAGTTTAAAGTAGCCGTATAGTCAACCATAAATTCTTTAAGCTAATAGCTAATAGCTATTAGCTAACGGCGAATGGCTGAAAGCTGAGGGCTGACAGCTGACCCTAGAATATCCTGATTAGCCTGCGGCGGGTTACAGGCCTCTTGATTTCCTTAAAATCTTCCAGCTCTTTCAGCACTTGGGGTAGATAGCCAAGCAGGTCTCCTGCGGTTAAAGCCATTTTACCGATGCTTTCCGCGCCCCGGTCTCCCGCCAACCCGTGGCAATAGACTGCACAGGCACTGGCCTCCAAGGGAGTAAGACCCTGAGCCAGTAAACTACCCACCATCCCAGCCAGAACATCTCCGCTGCCTGCAGTACCCATACCTGAGTTGCCGGTTACGTTTAAATAAATAGTCCCATCAGGGGCGGCTACTACCGTCTTAGCGCCTTTGAGCACAACTACCGCTTTCCACTTTTCTGCACACGACCTGGCCAGGTTTAACCGGTCAGCCTGTACTTCCTTAACACTTACCCCCAACAGCCTGGCCATTTCACCGGGGTGGGGGGTCAGAACCACAGGCGCTTGCAGAGCAGAAATAAACCCCGGTTCCTCGGCCAAAGCACTCAAACCGTCGGCATCAACTACCACCGGTTTGGTTAGTTTACTTAAAAAATTTTTCACCAGGCTGAAAGTATTAGGATTCCTGGAAATACCCGGCCCGATTACGACAGCATCCATTTTCTTGGCTAAACTTAGCAACCCTGGCAGCGCTTCCGGCGAAATGGTGTGGTCATCGGTCTCAGGCAAGGGTTTAGTCATAACCTCAGTGGTTTTTATTTCCATAATCTGATTAAGAGATCTGGGAACAGCGGCGGTAACCACACCTGCACCGGCACGCAGCGCTGCCTGGCTGGCTAAAGTTACGGCGCCGGTCATTCCTTCTGAACCACCGACTACCAGCACATGTCCAAAGGTCCCCTTATGACCGCCGGGGTCCCTGGCGGGCAACCAGTCAGCTGCCTGTTCGTGGTTAATGAGAAATTTGTTTACAGCTGCCTCATCGTACAGTTTACGGGGAAAGGAGATATCCCCCAGCCAGAGCTGACCCGTGTACTGGGCGCCAGGTTCCACGCATAAACCCACTTTTAGAAAACCAAAGGTGACGGTACAGGTTGCCCTAACGCAGGGTCCGTTGACCTGTCCCGTATCCGCTTCCAACCCGGAAGGGATGTCCACTGCCAGGATGGGCTTGCCGCTGGAGTTGAGCAGGTTGACTAAATCAGCGATAACCCCGCTAAGTGCACCTTTAAACCCTGTACCAAAAAGGGCGTCAACTACGAGGTCGCCATAAGTAAGGGCTATATCAACCCGTTGCAAATCTTTAGTAGTAAAAATAGTATGTATCTTTACCTGCATTTGTAACAATATTTCATAATTTATTTGAGCGTCACCCTGCAGTTCTTCAGGGCGACAGGTCATAAAAACCTTTACATCTGCGCCTGCGTTAACCAGATGCCTGGCTATCACGAACCCGTCTCCCCCGTTATTGCCTTTACCGGCAAAAATAAAAATCCGCTTGCCGGCCAATTCTCCCTGGAATAAATCAGCTATTGCTTCTACTGCCCGCATCCCTGCATTTTCCATTAAAACAATGCCTGGAATGCCATAGGATTCTATAGCTTGTCGGTCTAAAAGCTTCATTTCTTGCCCGGTAACAAGCTTCATAACTTCCCCTCCCTATTGTGCTAATACATATGCCACCGCATTTAATTTAGCATGAGAAAGACTAAGCATAAATTTAGAAATTCCAAGCGAAGCTGCCAATGCGGCTGCCCGCCCCGTCAGTTTCACCTCAGGGGCTCCGCTGGAATTTACTTCTATAATAATATCATGCCAGGTACAGCTGCCCAGCCCTACGCCCATAGCCTTCAATACCGCTTCCTTGGCAGCAAAACGGGCCGCCAAGGAGGGGTAGGGATTGGCTTTTTGCCGGCAATACTTTATTTCAGCCGGGGTAAATAACCGCTGCTCCAAAGCCGGCCTGCGTTCCAAAGCATTCCTGACCCTTTCAATTTCAATTATATCAACGCCAATGCCTAGAACCACTTTCCACCTCTGTTTATTAAAAACCTTTTTTCTATAGCATAACCTTACTTTTGGCAAAAGTACATATTTTTGACTTTTTGAGCGGGATTTTTTGTAAGCGACGAAAAAATAAGAGACTCTCTGCAATTAATTAGCAAAAAGTCTCTCTGGGAGAAACAGCGTAATTATATACTATTTTACAGAAATATATTCTTCAGCAACGATTTTCTGGCCTTCTTCACTTAATACCCAGTCAAGATATGCCTTCACAAGGCCTTGCGGGTCACTTTTGGTCAGATAGAGGAAAGGACGACTGATTTTAAAGCTTCCGCTCTTCACATTTTCGGCTGTCGCTTCTACCCCGTCAACTTTTACCGTTTTTACATCAGTGGCTCCAAGGACTGAACCTAAAGAAGCATAACCGATGGCATTGGGATCGCTGGCTACAGCGCTTTTAACCGCACCGGTAGAGTTCTGGATAGTTGCATTGGCAACTAATTTGGCCTCGACCAACACTATCTCCTCAAATGCCCCCCTGGTGCCGGATCCGTCTTCCCTGCTGATGACGTTAATAGGAGCATCTTTACCGCCAACATCTTTCCAGTTTGTAATCTCGCCTGCAAAAATCTTCTTAATATCTTCCATTTTCAGGTCAACAACTTCGTTGGCAGGGTTTACGATTACAGCAATTCCGTCTTTAGCGATAATGAATTCTTTCACGGTTCCTTTTTCGCTCTCCTTTAATTCCCTGGAAGAAGCTCCGATATCAGCAGTACCTTCCTGGGCAGCTTTTACTCCGGCGCTGGACCCACCGCCGGCCACGTTGATTTTCACGTCAGGGTTTGCTTCCATGAACGCTTGGCCTAATTCTTCAGAAAGTGGTTGTACAGAAGTGGAACCTGCGATATTAATGGAACCGCTTAAATTTTCAGTCTCTGCAGCTTGATTCTGATTCTCCCCTTCTTCTGGAACATTGTCGGCACTGTTGGCACAACCTGCCACTAAAGCCACCGCCAAGAGAACCAGTGCCAGCATAGCCAGCAGTTTCGATTTTTTACTTGTCTTGCACATTCTTTTATACTGCCTCCTTGCAAATGTTTTATTGTTTACAAGTCTGATTATATAAGCTTAATTTTAAGAACTGGTTGATATTTCATTACAGTGATGTTAAAAAAGCCATTGAAGCTAGAGCTTTTTGGCAAGTTGAGGAAAATTCTACCGGATTAAATCGATTGCTTCCTGGGGCACAAAGGTTAGCTCCGGGAATCATTAATAATAAATAATATAAACACAGCAACCGGTAAAAAAAACAAGCCCTGAAGGGCTAGTTAGAGGAGGTTCTAAGCAGCGGGTTCTCTCATTTTCTATGGTTTAGCAAGGTATGCTGATAGATGCTAACCCTTTTAGGTGGAGGCTGATATCAGTCTACCCGCATTGGCCCAAAACTTCCGGAACAGACCGCACAATAAACTTTACGATGATATAATCGTTATGAAAGGCAGTCGCTATTTAGGGACCATCCCGGCACAAAAATTATTGGATACCCTCACGGAAATCAAAGTGGAACTGGCTCGAATAACTATTCATGGTACTCCTAAGGATTTTATCGGTCATGTAGGTGAGACGATTTCGTGCTAGTTACTCACCCTAATGTAGTAGACCAACTTTGCCAGGAAATTATCTCTTATAAAAGGTCGCTGAAACTTGTTTAATAATTCTATTATTGAAACGATACCCCAAACCCCTGACAGTTTCAATATATTCCGGGTTGCCTGGGTCTGTTTCTATCTTCTGCCGCAGCCGGCAGATATGCACATCTACTGTTCTGGGATCAGCATAGCCATCATAACCCCAGATCTTGTTCAGCAAATAGCTGCGTTTTAAAACTTTGCCTTTGTTATTCACTAATACCTTGAACAGTTCAAATTCTTTAGGGTTTAAATCTAATACCACTCCATCTTTTAATACCTCATAATTAAGCGGCTTGATAATAAATGGGCCTATATGTATTTCTTCCTGTTCCAACATAGCTTTCTCCGCAGCAAGTCTCCGCAGGTTGGCCTTGATTCTGGCTACTAACTCCCGCGGACTGAAAGGCTTTGTAACATAATCATCTGCACCCAACTCTAAGCCAATTACCTTATCAAACTCTTCTGCTTTTGCACTTAAAAAAATAATGGGTATTTCCTGTAAATTGGGAACAGCCCTGATCCTGCGGCACACCTCAAAACCGTCAATCCCCGGCAACATGATATCTAAAACTATTAAATCCGGCTTTTCCTCCAATGCTTTATCAATCGCCGCAAAGCCATCAGTTGCAGCCATAGCTTCATAACCCGCCTGCTGAATGTTGAAGATCAGCAATTCCAAAATAGCCTGCTCATCATCCACTACCAGTATTTTGGCCATAGGTCTTCCTCCTTACTCATCATTACCCATTGCCAGTTTCCACATCCCTTTAACAGGACTTAATCACACCAACTAATAAAGTACAAACCCAGGTCTTGGTTCCTGGGTTTGTGATATATGTGGAGAGGAGGTCTTTATGTCCACATCTTTATCTTAAATGTTTAATGTTAAGAACTTGTAAAGCTTAAATTAAAAATAGCTTAAGTTTTCCAAATACAATTCAAAAGAGCGGCGGAGCTATCGCAACGCCGGCAATTTACCTTAAGCATTCCACGGCTTTTTTAGCCCATAAAGAGTCCTGCAGCAGCGCCCGTCCAACCCCAACCAGGTCTGCTTTGCCTTCGGCAATGATCTGGTTAGCTTTGGCGGCTGTCTTTATTCCTCCGGTGACAATCACGGGAATATCAACCACCTTTTTGACGGCTTCGCTTAGCGGCGTAAAGTAACCTTCCTCTGTGTTTCCAGGAACGTTATAGCCTAATACACCTCCGCTTACATCAATCACATCCACTCCGGCCCTGGCAAACTCCCGGGCCGCACTTTTGCTGTCTTCCAAGGTTGTTCCTCCTTCCAAATAATCGCAGCAGCCAAGGCGGAGAAATAACGGGAAATCTCTTCCTACCGCTTCTCTCACGGCAGCAATGACTTCCAGGTGAAGCTTAATTCGGTTGTCCAAAGAACCACCATAGGCATCCTCACGTTTGTTGGTAATAGGGGAAAAAAACTGGTTCAATAGGTAACTGTGGGCTGAATGAATTTCTACACCGTCAAAACCTGCCTCCTTAACCCGGGCTGCTGCCTTTTGGAAATCAGCGACTATCTTTTTGATTTCCGCTGCGTCTAACTCCCTTGGAATTGTCCCCTTTCTGGGGTTGGCAACAGGAGAAGGCCCAAGGGGCGTTGTTTTAATTACTTCCGCTGTGGTGCCGCTACCGGCATGGTTTATTTGCACGATTGCTTTACTGCCATTTTTCTGAATTGTTTTGGCCAGGGTACGAAGTCCGGGAATATCTTCATCTCTGGAAACGCTCAGCTGCCTTTCACTAGCCTTACCCTCAGGACTGATAAAAGAATGCTCAATGATGACCAGTCCGAGATAACCTCCGCGGCACTTTTCGTCATAGTAATGCAGCAGTTCCTGGCTCACCTCCCCGTTTTCCCCAGCTTTAGTCGTAGCCATGGGCGGCATTACCAGCCTGTTGGACAATTTCATACCTTTAATCTGTAATGGGCTTAATAAACCAGCCATAGTATCTCTCCTTGCTTATGTTTTTAATTTTTAACTCAACCTTTCGACACCAACTGTGATGTTAATCCTGTTTTCTCACTTTCCACCTCTTATTTTATCCTTACCTGTGGCAAAAGCAAATTTTCTGACTTTCTAAGCAGGATTTTTTGTGGTTCCTTTTTCGCTTTCCTTTAATTCCCTGGAAGAAGCTCCGATATCAGCGACCTTCCTGGGCAGCTTTTACTCCTGCGCTGGACCCACCGCCAAGAAACCTAGTACCGAATAATCAGAGGTTCTGTAAAAATTTTACCTAAAAATGGTAGGTAAAAAGGTTTTTGCTAAATTTTGTCAAACATATATATACAGAATTTTTCAAAAAGGAGGCTTTAAAATGTTCAAAAAACTTAAAGTATCAGCCAAACTCAACTTGTTAATCGGGCTGTCAATTCTTGGGCTAATTATTCTATGGTTTTCCTCCTACCATACAGCTATAACCATGAATGCGGAAACCAAAGAGATGATGGACATCAACTTCAACCAAGTTGAACTGCTGTTACAAGCCGATCGTGATTTGTACCAGGCCCGTGTTGCAGAAAAAACATTGCTTCTTAGTACCAGTATACAAGAACGCAAAAAGCAATTGGAACAAATCGAAGAAAATTTACAGCAATCCAAAGAGAGGATCAATAAATATGCCGGTCTGAAAACAGCTGCTGAGGAGCAAAAACTGGTTGGAGAACATTTTGCGCTGAGAGCAGACTGGGAAAAAAATTTACACGAGGTCTTGGTATTGGTTGAAAAAGGCACACCTGAAGATTTACAGACGGCCATACTACTTTCAAAACAAAGCGAGACAGCTTTTTCCCAGGCGAGAGAAAAAATTGACGCTTTGACAGAGATAGCAGAGAATAACACCGCCCAGGCTGTGCAAGAAAACTATCGTCATTACCAGCAAGGGCAAATCAGAAATGCCGTAGCCGGGCTAATTATCTCATTGCTGCTCCTCTTTATCAGCAGCCAGATTACAAGTACTCTCAAAAAACAGGTTAGGCAGCTGGTTGAGCACGTAACTACAGCCAGCAAAGGAAATTTAAATTTACAAATAGCTACGTGGTCGCAAGACGAATTAAGTCTCCTTGCTGAAAATTTCAACAGCATGCTGGGGAATCTAAGGGAAGCCTTCAGTCGTGTAATTAAAGGGGCTCAAGAGGTTACGATGGTAAGCCAAGACCTGCGAGTTATCACAAAAGAAGTGGGCGCCGGCGCGGAACAAGTGGCAACTGCTATCGAAGAAATGGCCAAAAACGGCATGAAGCAACGAGACTTAACTGTCGAAACAAGCGCTGCTGTGGAAGCTATGGCCAGGAACATTTCAGAAATATCCAAAGATATAACTGAATTAAATACTACAGCAGTATCCGTGAATCAGAGCACTCAGGAAGGAAAACAAGCTCTTGATGAAGTCCTGAAACAAATGCAATCCATCGTACAGTCTGCGCAACTGGCCGGAACCTCTATAACCCGCCTGGAAGAGAGTTCCAAAGGCATCAGTTCCATGATCGAATTAATAACCAGCATTGCCGAACAAACAAATCTTTTGGCATTAAATGCAGCTATAGAAGCGGCCAGGGCCGGAGACCAGGGCAAGGGTTTTGCCGTAGTAGCCGATGAAGTGAGAAAGCTGGCGGAGCAGTCGAGGGCCGCTGCCAGTGAAATTGCCGGACTGGTACATAAAGTGCAGGCTGAAACAAAAGAAGCAGTTAACTCCATTTTATCCGGTGAGCAAGAAACGGCAGCGGGGGCTAAACTGCTCCGGCATGCCGCCGGCAGTTTTAACCTAATCGAAGAAAGCATTAAACATTTAACAGCCAAGTTTGCTGGAATAGCCACTGCTATTAAACAGGTTGATGTCCTAGCAGAGCAGGCTGCAATAGCTACCGGGAATATTGCCTCGATCATAGAACAAGCTGCTGCCGGTTCCGAGGAAATCACCGCTTCCGCAGAGGAGCAAAGTGCGGCGGTGCAAACAATAATGTCTGCCACCGAAAAGCTTGAGCAAGCAGCCCAAAGCTTGCAAAAAGCTACTTCGTTTTTTAAGATTGCCTAGTACTGTACAAAAGCCGGTTTAGCCGGCTTTTATTTTCCCACTTTCCTGAAACCGTCAAGCAAATGCAGTACAGCTAAAACAGGATGTTTGAAAAGCATCCTGGGTCCAGAAAACCTCATAACAGCTTTAATCTCTTCCCTCATACCAGGCTTGTAACAATGAACAGGGCATTTTGCACAGGTAGGCTTCTTTTCCTGGTAGAGGCATTTTCCCAAGCGGAAACTAGCATACTTCAGCAGTCCGGTACAATGGGGGCATAGCCCGTTATTAGTTCCATGGTGTGCACTACAGTAGATTTGCATCATATATTCTATAGTTTTATTTTCTCTCAGCATTCTTGAGTGTTTTACCCGCATTGTGCAATCTTCCTTTTTCTTTATAAGATTTTGCTCTTATGCTAGAATATTAACAAACCGATTAAAGAAGGTCTGGGTTTACATCTAAAAATTTCAAAATGAGGAGAAGCAAAATGAGTAAAAGGCTTATAGTTATTGGGCTTATCTGTATTACGCTATTAATACTGGCAGGCTGCGCTAGCCTTAATTCCCCAAAAAAAGAATCCCAAGAGCCCCATGCTATTGATTCAAAACCCGGTGGGGAAACGATTTCCTTCACAGTTTTTTTCGGGGACGAGCAGGCAACATATTTAAAAGGCGAAGAACGAACAGTCCCTAAAAACGGTAAACCCGTAGCCGAGCTAATGATTACCGAGTTAATTCAAGGCCCCGAATCTCCCGGATTGACGGCCACTATCCCAAAAGAAACCAAGCTCTTGTCCCTGGAAATAGCCAACGGCATTGCTTACGTGGACTTCAGCCGGGAGATTAAAACCAAACATCCGGGCGGCAGCGCCGGTGAGACCATGACCATCTACTCCGTCGTCAATACCTTGACCCAGCTGCCGGAAATTGAAGCAGTACAGTTTCTGATCGAAGGCCAAAAACAAGAAGAAATCTGGGGTCATTTTTATACCCTGGAGCCGATCAAAGCCGACGAAACACTGATAGCCCCAAAACAGTAAAATAAGTTAGGTACAACGCAAGCTAAAGAAAACTGGCGCTTACGCCAAGCTTATAAGGGCGCCAGAATTTCTTGCATTGTGTTGCACAATGCGTAGAAATTCCAGTCCTTTAGGGCGCCAGAATTTCTTGCATTGTGTTGCACAATGCGTAGAAATTCCAGTCCTTTAGGGCGCCAGAATTTCTTGCATTGTGTTGCACAATGCGTAGAAATTCCAGTCCTTTAGGGCGCCAGAATTTCTTGCATTGTGTTGCACAATGCGTAGAAATTCCAGTCCTTTAGGGCGCCAGAATTTCTTGCATTGTGTTTGCACAATGCGTAGAAATTCCAGTCCTTTAGGAGACCGGCGGAAGCCCTAGTTGCACTTATGCAAATCCGAAAGTGATAAACTTTCTGAATTTCCAAGGATAACTCGGCTTGCGCTGTGCCTTACCGCGACCTGGCTTCTGGGTAAATGGGTGAAATCAGTAAGGCCAGGGCCGCGCAAAAACCTGTAAAGGAGCCAAAATAAAAAGGCGCAGAGCTTCCCCATCCAGACCACAGCCAACCGGCCAAGAAGGAGGCCGGCAGAAGGCCTAGTCCTACTAAAGCCGCATGAAGCCCAATTGCCGTCCCCCTAAGCTCCAGAGAAGCTATATCTCCAATTAAAGCTTTTTCTACTCCTTCCGTCAGCCCTGTATATAGTCCGTAAATTCCAAAGAGCAGCCAAACTGCGCTGCTGCTTTTTACCATGGCAAATCCCAGGTACACCAAACCATAGAAAATATATCCGCCCACTAAAAAAGATTTTCGGCCGATTTTATCTGAAAGTTTTCCCGCTGGAAAGGAAGTTAAGGCATACACCAGGTTATAAACAAGATATAATAAGATAACTTTGTCGGCGGTGAAACCCACTCCTTGGGCTTTTAAGAGCAAAAACTGGTTGGAGGAGTTTCCCAAAGCGAAAATAAATGTGATAAGCAGAAATATTTTTAGACGCTTATCCAGCGCTGACCACTTTAACGACAAATGATTGGACCTGAACCGTGCTTCTTTCTTTTCCCGTACAAAAAACAGGCACACAACTCCTAAAAAAGCAGGAATTAAGGATATAATGAATACCTTAAGGTAATCTCCATTGTAGCCGGTCAATAAAAAATAAGCTAAAGTGATTCCTATTACTGCACCTAAAGTATCTAACGCGCGGTGTAAACCAAAAGCAGTCCCACGACCTTTTTCCCCTGCGTTTTCTAAAATTAAAACATCCCGGGGCGCCGTTCTGATCCCTTTTCCAAAGCGGTCGATTATCCTGGCCCCCAGCACCCACAACCAAGATGTAGATAGGTACAGCACTATTCTGCTGAGCGAGGAAGAAGCGTAGCCAAAAATCGTAAACATTTTGGGTTTTTTTGTCTTGTCAGTGATATAACCTGCCCCTACCTTTAATAAGCTGGCCAAACTCTCGGCTATTCCTTCAATTACCCCCAGTACGGCAGGTCCGGCACCTAAGCGGTTGGTAAGGTATAAAGGCAGCAAAGGATAAACCATCTCGCTGCTAATGTCGGTAAACAGACTAACCAACCCCAGTAAAATAATGTTGAACACTTTTAACACTCCCCCATTTTCCCATTTAGTTCCTAGCAAAATTATACACCTTTGCATGACGGCAAGGCTGACAATTTTACACTATCTTAGGCTATCCCTGAAAATGTTAACCCTTGTATCCGCTGCTTTATAGACTATCGCCAAGAGCGCTATACTATTCAGAGTTTGACTTCCAGCGGCACGCGCTCACGCGGCGTCCGTGCCGCTCCAGCGCTTCGTGAGTCCATGCTGCTCGACGGACAGAGGTCTGGGGACACACCCCTATGCAAGATTAATATTTGTTCGGGGAATGTCCCCAATTAATACTCTTCACAGAGCGCTCTATAGCCCGTCAAAAGGAGCAGCTACGACACAATGGGTTACAATTTTCATTTTTCTGATAGTGCTGACGATAAGCATGAGGGCCTCTTGATAACACCTGATTCCAAGTGCTTGAAAAGCTAATTAAAAGTTGGGTATAATGTTATGTAGTAAAATCGATAAAAAGTAATGGCGATGGGGCTCGCCATAAACTGCTTTATGAAGCTGATGGCTCCTACCGGTTGGTAGGAGTATTCATATTTTTAGGGGTGGTGTTGTTAATTGAATTATGTAAACTTTATTTATATTGCTTTCGGAGGTGCTTTGGGAGCAATAAGCAGGTATATTTTGTCAACCTGGATTTATAATAAAAGCCAGCAAATTTTCCCTTATGGGACCCTTGCAGTCAATATCATTGGGTGTTTTTTTCTTGGCGTGTTTTACACACTGACACTTGAAAAATCAGTTATAGCCCCCCAAATCCGGATTATGGTTACTGTTGGCTTTTTGGGGGCTTTTACTACATTTTCAACATTTAGCCTGGAAACGCTTAATCTTGTAAAAGAAAACAATATCAGTATGGCACTCCTTTATATCGTAACAAGCGTTATATTGGGACTATTGGCAGTATGGCTCGGGACTGTTTCGGCCAATTTTTTTAATAAACTAGGAGAAAGGGGTGAGAATATTGCCCAAGATTAGTGGCCAAGCCCGAAGGTTAAGGATCTATATAGGTGAAAGCGATAAATACAAAGGTACTCCTTTATACCATGCCATAGTATTAAAAGCAAAAGAATTAGGTCTGGCCGGAGCAACAGTTTTCAGGGGTGTAGAGGGGTTTGGTGCAAATAGCAGAATACACAGCGCCAGAATACTCGATATTTCTTCCGATTTACCAATACTCATAGACATTGTTGATAGCATTGAATATATTAACTTGCTTTTGCCGTTTTTAGACGAAGTAGTAAAAGAGGGGCTTATTACTATAGAAGATGTGGAAATAATCAAATATACCAATAACAAAAACAAAAAATAACAATAAATTAAAATTTAACGAGGTTAGAAAAGTCAGAGAGCGCGGTCTAATCCACCTGCGCTCTCTCTTTGCCCAAGGGAAAACAGCTACCCTAAATATTCTTTTTTTGGTAATCGCTTGCGAACTGTCCAACAACCGGTTGAGCTTTTTTAAACAATTTGCTGATTTCCACAAAGATAAGCGGAATAATGCTTAAACTCAAGACAACTGCCCAGTCGCTCGGACGCAGCAGCGCTGTCTCGAACACTTTTCTTAAGAAAGGAACAAAAATCACAGCCAACTGCAGCGAAACCGACAGCAGAAATGCATAAACCAGACTGCGGTTGGTACCCATACCCAGGGTGAAGAGCGACTTATCCAAGCTCCTGGCGTTAAAGGAATGAACTAGCTGGGACAGGGCCAAAGTTAAGAACGCCATGGTATGAGCTTCTTCCAAGGTCCTTCCCCAGATAAGGGCCAGCCAGTAAGACGCCAGGGAAAGAAGCCCCAGCAAAGTACCCTGGATCAAGATAGCAATGCCCATCCCCCCGGCAAAAACTCCTTCTTTAGGACTTCGAGGAGGCCTCTTCATCACATCTTTTTCGGGCGGTTCCAAGCCAAGTGCCAGAGCCGGTGGTCCGTCAGTCACCAGGTTCAGCCACAAGATCTGGATAGGCGTCAAAGGACTGCCCAGCCCAAAGAGAATGGCTGAAAAGATGGCCACAATCTCACCTGTGTTGCAAGAAAGCAGATACTGAATTGATTTACGGATATTGCTGTAAATAGTTCTTCCTTCTTCAACAGCATTTACTATGGTAGCAAAATTATCATCGAGCAATACCATATCAGATGCTTCTTTAGCCACCTCTGTCCCGGTAATGCCCATCGCAGCCCCAATGTCTGCCCGTTTTAAAGCAGGAGCATCGTTCACCCCGTCACCGGTCATAGCCACTACATGATTGTTTGCCTTTAAGGCTGCCACGATCCGCAGTTTATGCTCCGGCGACACCCTGGCATAAACAGTTGTTTTGTTGACATGTTTTTTTAGTTCTTCGTCACTCATTTGCTCTAACTGGGCACCTGTAAGAATCCCATCCCCTGAACGCCAAATATCCAATTCTTTGGCAATGGCCACAGCTGTATCCTGATGGTCACCGGTAATCATCACTGTCCTGATGCCTGCCTGGCGGCTAACGGCTACAGCTTCCTTAGCTTCCTGACGCGGCGGGTCCTGAATGGCAAAGAATCCGACAAAAGCAAGGCTCTGCTCCACTGTTTCCGAGGTAGGATTAGCCGGTACATCTGCCCATTTGCGGATAGCCAGGGCTAATACCCGCTGGCCTTGGGAAGCAAGGGTGGAATTAACCTGTAAAATTTGCAAGCGGATCTTGTCGGTTAGAGCAACTATTCCTGTTGGGGTCACCAATTCGTTGCAGTGAGCCAGCAGCACGTCGGGAGCTCCCTTGGTAAAGGAATAGACAGTCCCCTTCATATTATGGAATGTGGTCATCATCTTCCGGGTTGAATCGAAGGGAATTTCCCCTAGTCGCGGGTATTTTTCCTCTGCTTCTTCTTTCTTAAGACCAGCTTTGGCAGCTGCAACCACTAAAGCCCCTTCTGTAGGGTCGCCAATTATCTGATAGCCCTTCTCAGTCTTTTCTATCCGGGCATCACTGCAAAGTGCCCCTCCCAGGAGCATCAATTCCATATTCTTATCTTTTAGGGGCTCTATCTGTTCCCCACTTTGGGCTAAAAACTCCCCTTGGGGGTGGTAACCTGTACCGGTAACCTGCACCAGATCGCCATTTACATAAACTTGAGTGACAGTCATTTCATTTTTAGTAAGAGTACCTGTTTTATCTGAACAAATGTAAGTTGCCACTCCAAGGGTTTCCACTGCAGGAAGCTTTCTGATAATTGCTTTTCTGCGGCTCATTCTGGTCACACCCAGGGCCAACACAATGGTCACTACCGAGGGTAAGCCTTCAGGAATTGCCGCTACTGCCAGCGCAATTGCTGTCATGAACATCTCAATTAAATTTTCTCCCCGGAACATCCCGGTTAAGAACACTACAGCCACAATTACACCTGCGGCAATGCCAAGGGTTTTACCAAGGGAAGCCAACTGCCGTTGCAGCGGGGTCGGATCAGGAGGGGTTTCTTGCAGCATTTGAGCAATGCGCCCCAATTCAGTATTCATACCTGTCTCGGTGACTATGGCCTTACCCCTGCCGCCGGTGATGGCTGTACCCATGAACACCATGTTCTTCCGGTCACCGATGGGAACTTCTTCCGCATCGATAGTATTCAGTTCCTTCTCTACAGGTACTGACTCACCTGTCAGGGCAGCCTCATTAACCCGTAAAGATGCCGCTTCAAAAAGCCTGGCGTCAGCAGGAACCGAATCTCCTGCCTCCAGAAGCACCACATCTCCGGGGACCAGGCTGTCTACTTCTACCTGGGTAACTTTTCCTTCCCTCAGCACCTTGACAAAGGTTTTGGTCATTGCCTTTAGAGCTTTCAACGCCTGTTCAGCTTTGTTTTCCTGAAAAACTCCCAAAGCGGCATTTAAAACAACTATGATCATGATAACAACAGTATCTTCCCATTCTCCCAGCGCTCCTGAGACAATTGCGGCTCCAATCAGGATCAGGACCAAAACTTCCTTCAACTGGCTTATAAACATGGAAACCAGACTGCGCGGCGGGGGCTCTTTTAAAGCATTGGGGCCATACTTACTTAAACGGCTCTTGACTTCTTCCTGCCCAAGCCCCTGCTCCAGGTCAGAACCCAGGTCCCTGGCAACTTGCCCAGCCTCTAAAGAGTGCCACTTTTTTTCTTGCAGCAATTCAATACCTCCTTGCATGAACATTTTTAGCCTAGGTTAAAGATGGTTTAAAACAAATTGACCTGCCACATCCCTCCCTTCCAGTTTGTGGCAAAATAAAAAGACCTACACCCATCTACTCCAATAGATGAAATGTAGGTCTCACTTTAAATGACTTTAACGCAAAACCGGGCAACTTTCGTTACCGAAGTGACGACTTTGCGACCTTAGCAGGCGGCTACTCCCCTACAAGCAATATTCAGCTGTCCTTAAGTTTAATACAAAATAAAAAGTTGAGCAAGTGGAATTATGGAGTTTTTTATGATAATTTACTGACCTCTTTTGCTTGACTGGGTGGCACTTCTGCTTTATAATTACTGCCAACAGAATAATATTCCTAAAGGGGAGTAGCAGATACAACAGAGTCGTCATTTCGGGATTTTATCCCCGGCTTTGTTGGCAACTTAAGTTGTTTGCAAGACCTTTGCCATACGGTAAAGGTCTTTTTATATATTTTTTGGCCTTTACCAGTCCCTTGGTAAAGGCCGATTTTGTTTTAAAAAATAATTTGCCATACCAAGGGAAGTATAATCAGAGAAAGGAGCTGAAAAACAAATTGATTTTGAATAGCTAAATATAACGGTCGGTCTTAATACCATCATCTATTTAGCGCCATCTTTCTAAAGGAGGTTTTTATAATGGATTTCGCAATGTTACTTGAATATGCCTGGGTTTTACTGGTTCTTGTAGGGTTAGAAGGAATTCTAGCAGCCGATAACGCCCTGGTTATGGCCATTATGGTTAAGCATCTCCCGGAAGAAAGAAGAAAAAAAGCCCTGTTTTATGGATTAGCGGGAGCTTTTGCATTTAGATTTGCTTCTTTGTTTATCATTTCTTTTCTGGTTGATGTCTGGCAGGTTCAGGCCATCGGAGCAGTATACCTGATCTTTTTAAGCGTAAATCATATAGTTAAAAAATACTTCAGACATAAAGAAAAGCAGGAAATTTTGGAGAACAACCAAGGTTCTGGTTTTTGGATGACTGTGTTAAAAGTAGAATTAGCGGATATTGCTTTTGCTGTGGATTCCATACTGGCCGCCGTAGCCTTGGCTATGACTTTGCCCGATACTCCTTTACCTGCTATAGGCGGCTTGGATGGCGGAAAGTTTCTGGTTATACTCGCCGGAGGATTTCTGGGACTGGTGATTATGCGTTTTGCAGCCACGTATTTTGTTAATTTGCTCCACCGTAAGCCAGGTTTAGAGACTGCTGCCTTCCTGATAGTGGGATGGGTTGGAATCAAGCTGGCAGTTTATACCCTTTCCCACCCTGAAGTAGCGATTTTAGCCACTAAATTTGCTAAATCTGCAGCTTGGAAAGTCACCTTCTGGATGGTATTATTACTAATAGCTGTTGGTGGATGGTTTTTATCGAAAGAAGAAAAGATTAAACCTGAAGCAGCAAGAAAACCAGCTAGCCCAAGAAAAAATAAATAACAAATGAATAGGAGAGTAACGATGAATATACTGGAAAAAATATTAGAAGCTAACAGGCATTTTGTAGAAAATCTGCCCAAAGAATTTGCCGGCTCTTCCCATGAGGCAATCAGCAAAATCCCCAGCCGCCAGTTAGCCATTTTTACCTGTATGGACACCCGGCTGGTGGAATTTTTGGAGCCTGCCATGGGCATTAAACGGGGGGAAGCCAAAGTAATCAAAAATGCAGGTAACTCTGTAACCGGCCCCTTTGAAGCCACTATCCGCAGCTTAGTAGTTGGCATTTTTGAACTGGGTGTAAAAGAAGTGATGGTTGTAGGCCATAAGGACTGCGGAATTGCCAACGCAACTGCCGAGGGACTGATAGAAAAAATGTTGCAACGGGGGATCTCGCCGGACGCAATCAAAATGATCGAGGACGAGCTGACAGCCTGGCTTGATCAATTTCACCATCCGGAGGACAATGTGCAAAAAGTAGTTGCCAAAATTAGAAGTAACCCCCTAATCCCCGACGACGTACCGATTCATGGTCTTATTTTTGATCCCCATTCAGGCAAACTGGAAGTTCTGGTCAACGGGTATCAAGAAACAAAACAACCGTAATTTGCAAAAAAACCTGCAATCAATTGACTGCAGGTTTTTTACTGATTTTTAGTTGAGGCACAGTTTTTAAGAAAGCTTTACTGCCTTTTGGATCTACTAAAACTCTTAATGTATAGAAGATATATTTAGTTGAGGTTATTTATTTTAAGCCGGTATTTGTTGGCCTCTGTAAGATAAAACAGCAGAAAAGGGATAATCACAATAAAGCTGCAGGAAAGGTACATATAAAATAATCCCACTTTTTTAGCTAAAACGCCCAGCAAAAAGGACCCCACAGCAATCCCAAGGTCAAAGGCGCTTAAGATGGTGCCGTTGGCTGCACCCCTGCGTAAAGGGGCAACGCTGTTAATTGCCATCGCCATAGCGGTAGGCTGCACGATGCCAAACCCTATCCCCATGGCTATGGCCGACAGGGCAAAAAGCAGAATTCCTCGGGCCAGGAAAAGCAGCACAAAGGATAGGGCAATAGCCGCAAAACCAAGGGGCATGATCTTTAATGGTCCCTTTTTATCAAAGGCATTGCCGGCATAGGGCCTGATAAATAAAAGCACCAGCGCATAGATGAGAAAATAAGAGCCGCTGTTCGCTATACCTATTTCTTTCCCCAGCAAGGTAATAAAGGAAATTATGCCCCCGTACACGACGGCAATAAAAAACATAATACCTGAAACAGAAAAAACTTTTGGTTCTACAAAACTTTCCAGGTTGATCCCTCTTCTTTCCCGTCCAGCGGTCGGTACCTGGTAAGAGATGCCAAGCATGCTGACCCAAGCCAAAACAGCAATGAGAAAGCTGCCGATAAACAAGGAGCTGAAACCGGCATGGTTTAGGATATAAAAACCCAGGCTGGGCCCCACGGCCATAGCCAATGTATTCGACAAGCCATAGTATCCAAGTCCCTCTCCCCTTCTGGCCGGGGGAACAACATCAGCGGCTATAGTCCCCGCACCTGTGGAAGCAAAACCCCAGGCGATGCCGTGGAGCACCCGGAGCAGAAACAGTAATACCAGGCTGTTTACAAAGTTATACGCTCCCATAGCCAGCGCAAAACTAATCAGGGCAAAAAACAGCACTTGTTTTCTGCCTACCGCATCCAGTAAAAAACCGGCCAGAGGACGGACCAAAACAGCCGTTAGGGATAATGCGCCGATAATCAGACCTATTTTGCTTTCATCCCCTTTCAAAACCTCAGCAATAAACACCGGTAAAGTGGGAAGCAAAAAGTAAAAACTGCCAAAAAGCAACAGGTTGGTAAGGCAGATTAGCATAAAGTTTTTTGTCCACAGTGGTTCTTTTCCGTTCATATATTTCCTCCCTGAATAAAGTGTATTTTTTACTTGTTACAAAAAAAATATTAACTTATATTAAGTTCGAGCTGTTTAAGCTAAAAACCTTTTAATCAGGACAACATGACAAAAAAATCGACTGGTATGCAGTATACACATGGTAAATTCTTTCCGCTCGCAGCGATCAGCGTTATAATTAAAATAATGCGTTAAACGTGAATTTATTCCTTCCGTTACTTGCATAGGGTCTCACCGAAAAACGTGACAAAAACTTAGCAAGGAGGATTCTATGGGAAATACACAGTTAGGCAAAGACCTGATTGCCATGCTCGGCAAAGATAAAGTGCTTACAGACGACCTGGATTTGATGTATTACTCCTATGACAGTTCGTTCCTGGCCCGTAACCGAAAATTCATGCCTGACGCCGTAGTGACGCCCCGTTCTACGGAAGAGGTTGCTCAAATCATGCGCTTCGCCTTTACAAATAACATTCCTGTCACTCCCCGGGGTGCAGGTACCGGGGAAACCTGCGGCGCTGTTCCGGCCAAGGGAGGAATCGTTTTAGACCTTTCCACCTGGAATACCATCGAAGAAATTGACATTGCTAATATGCAAGCAATAGTCCGCCCCGGAGTAATTCACGATGAACTAAACCAGGAGCTGGCTAAACACGGTCTCTTTTTCCCGCCTGATCCGGGAAGCACCCGCATGTGTACTCTGGGGGGCATGGTAGCCAACAACTCCAGCGGGCTAAGGGCAGTAAAATACGGCACCACCGAGCAGTACGTGCTGGGGCTGGAAGTTGTTTTGCCTGATGGACGGGTTATCACCACCGGAGGTATGAAAGCCAAAGCCATCAAAAATGTTTCCGGCATGAATCTCACCAAGCTTTTTGTGGGCAGCGAAGGTACCCTGGGAGTAATAACCAAGATCCGCTTGCGGGTCTGGCCCAAACCCAAAGCCAGGGGAATTCTGATGGCTGTTTTCTCCGATTTGGAACAAGCCCCTGCGGCAGTATTGGATGTTTACCAGGATGGAATTCTCCCCTCGGGTATTGAAATCCTGGATGAATCGGCCATTAAGGCCGTAAACATGTACAAGCCTGAAATCGCCTTGCCGGACGCTCAGGCTATACTTCTTTTTGAATTGGACGGCAATCCCGCCAGCGTGGAATATGAGGGCAACCGTTTAGTGGAAATCGTGGGGAAAAGGGCCTCCCATGTTGAATGGTCCACAGAACCTAAAAGAATGGCCCAGCTTTGGCAAGGCCGTAGCGTGGTTGCCACTGCCGCTGCCCGTGTGCGGGAAGACGGGAGCCGGATTTTTGCCGGAGAAGATATCAGCGTCCCCTTGTCCAGAGTTACTGAAGCCCTGAAAAAAATCAGGGCTGTGGCACAAAAGTACGGCATCGGAGTGGTCAATTACGGTCATATCGGTGACGGCAATGTCCATACCGCCCCTGTCATCGACCCGGAAAACCCGGCAGAAATTGCCCAGGCCAATAAACTGGTTGACGAAATTCACCGTCTGGCAGTGGACTTGGAAGGTTCAACCACCGGTGAACACGGGGTTGGCCTGGTCAGGGCGCCTTACGCCCGCTTGGAACACGGGGAAGCAGTGAATATAATGGCAGCTATCAAACGGGCACTGGACCCCAAAGGCATTATGAATCCCGGCAAACTTTTCCTGACAGAGGAGGAAGCAGACAATGTTTCACCAACTTCCGGTAGTTCGCGATCAGCTTAAAAAATGCGTGCGCTGCGGCCAGTGCCGCGCTGTCTGCCCTATCTTCAAGGAAATCGGTACCGAAACGGCAGCCCCCCGCGGCCATGTCTTTTTGGTGCAAAAGCTTAGGGATAAGGAACTGATACCTTCCTCCAAAGTGGCCGACAGGGCTAACCGCTGTCTCCTATGCGAATCCTGCAGCAGCGAGTGCCCCTCGGGCATCAAAGTCCATGAAATGGTGGCCGCGGCTCGGGATTACCTGGCTGACTACCAGTCCAAACCCCTTAAACGTTTTTTGCTGCGCTCCATCTGGGCCCATCCTGAACGCTTAAATTTGTTCCTGCGACTGGCCTACGGGTATCAGAAGTTCGGGTTGCAGTCCTTGGCCCAAAAAACGGGCCTGGTTAAACTGCTGGCAGGCGAATTGGCTCAGTCTGAAGCGCTTTTAGGCAACCTGCCGCCAAAAAGCGCTTTAAGTTTTCTTGGTCATCATATCCCCGCCCAGGGCACAAAAAAATTAAAGGTGGGCTATTTTTTAGGCTGCGCCACCAACCATTTCAGCCCAGAGGTTGCCCTAGCTGCTGTAAAAGTTTTGACCCGAAACGGCTGTGAGGTTATTATTCCTGAAGGGTTGAAATGCTGCGGCCTTCCGAATTATGCAAACGGCGATATGGATCTGGCTAAAACTCTGGCCCGAGAAAATATCGAAGCCTTTAGTCAGGCTCAAGTTGACTTCATCATCACAGATTGTGCCTCTTGCAGTTCGGTATTAAAAGGCCCTCTGTACAAAGAATGGCAGGACGCTGACATGATAGAAAAAGCGCAGGCTTTCCAGGCAAAGGTGCTGGATTTAAATATCTTTTTATTGGAAAAAATTACTCTTAATGGCAGCTTTGCCGTGCTTGCCCCTACAATCATAACCTATCACGATCCTTGTCACCTGGCTAAAGCTCAGAAGGTCTACGCTCAGCCACGGCAGCTTCTGAGCATGATCCCCGGCGTGGAAATACGTGAAATGAATAACCCCGACCAGTGCTGCGGGGGAGCAGGAACCTTCAGCTTTTTTAATTACGATTTATCTATGAAGATCCTGGACCGGAAAATGAAGTCCATTAAAGAAACTGGAGCCCAAATCATAGCCACCTCCTGCCCGGCCTGTACTATGCAGCTAAGACATGGGCTGAAAAGGCATCAGCTAAAGGGCAAAGTTATGCACCCGGTAGAACTCCTGGCCCAGGCTTACGAAAACCGTAGCTAATACCGAATTGGACCTTTTATCCTTTTATATGGATAAAAGGTCTTTTTTGTTTGGTATTAATTTGAAAGCCTGATATTATTGCATAAAAAAACTATGTAACTTAACTTGCAATATTTAACAGTTGTGCTATTATAATTATAACCTGGTTTTATTACCTAATTATATTACCAGATAATAATTATAAGCGGTGGTACACATGTTTTCAGTGAAAGTCGATAGTACGCGTTGCAAAGGTTGTCAGCTTTGTCTCCATTTTTGCAAACCCAAAGTATTTAGCCTCTCCAAAGAACCAAACCCTCTGGGGCATTACCCTGTCATTGCCGAAAGACAGGAAGCATGCAGCGGATGTAAGGCCTGTTACCTCATATGCCCTGACTGTGCTGTGACCGTTGCCCGGGAGGTGGGATAATGCAAAAAAAACTTTTACAGGGAAATGTTGCTCTGGCAGAAGCTGCTGTAAGGGCCGGCTGCAATTGCTATTTTGGCTACCCCATTACACCTCAGACTGAAATTATGGAGTACCTGGCCGGGCGGCTGCCGGAGGTTGGGGGCGTGTTTTTGCAGGCAGAAAGTGAAATTGCTGCAATCAATATGGTCTATGGAGCTGCCGGAGCAGGGGCCAGAGTGATGACCTCCTCTTCCGGGCCCGGAATCAGCCTTAAGGCGGAAGGCATTTCTTATCTCGCGGCAACGGAGCTGCCCTGCGTAATTGTTAATGTGATGCGGGCCGGTCCTGGTCTGGGAGGTATTCAGCCTTCGCAAGCAGACTATCTCCAGGCTACAAGAAGTGCCGGCCACGGCGGTTACCGCTGTCCGGTATTGGCTCCTTCCGGTGCCCAGGAGATGGCTGATCTTACATACCTGGCCTTCCAATTAGCAGATCAATACCGGACTCCTGTCTTCATCCTGGCTGACGCTTTGGTAGGCCAAACCAAAGAACTTGTAGAACTTCCGGAATTCATTAAGACTTTGCCGGCAAAACCGTGGGCTACTACCGGAAAAACCGGGAGAAAAAGAAATGTAATCAACTCCCTGTATTTAGACGATAACGAATTGGAAAATCATAATCTCCAATTGCTCCAAAAATATGAGCAGATCGCATTAAGCGAAACACGTTGGGAAGAACAATGGTGTACAGATGCCCAAATAATTGTAGTTGCTTTCGGTTTTTTAGCCAGAATTGCCAAGGAAGCCGTACTTCTGGCCAGGGAAATGGGCATAAAAGCCGGCCTGTTCAGGCCGGTCACCCTCTGGCCCTTTCCTGCTGCAGCCCTCCGCCAGGCAGTTACTTCTGATAGAAAAGTACTTGTAGTGGAAATGAACGGTGGGCAGATGCTGGAAGATGTTCAACTGGCTGTAAACAAACAAGTTCCGGTAGGATTCCTGGGCAAAGTCGGCGGTTTGCCACCGGAAGCCAGGGAAATTTTAGGCCGGATAGCCAAGATGGCAGGTGAAAAAATTGCACAGATTAGCTGAGAGACCAACGCTATTAGTTGACCGTGCCTTCCACTACTGTCCCGGTTGTACCCATGGCATCATTCACAGGCTGGTGGCAGAAGTGCTGGAAGAACTTCAACTGGCCGATAGAACCATTGGCATCGCTTCTGTGGGCTGTTCAGTTTTAGCTTATGAATACTTTGACTTGGATATGCAGCAAGCCGCCCATGGTCGGGCCCCGGCTGTGGCCACCGGGATTAAAAGATTTTTACCTGATTCGGTCGTTTTTACTTACCAAGGAGACGGCGACCTGGCTTCCATCGGCATGGCGGAAATTATTCATGCCGCCGCCAGGGGTGAAGCCATAACTGTGATTTTTGTCAACAACACTTTATACGGAATGACGGGAGGGCAGCTTGCCCCCACAACCTTGTTGGAACAAAAGTCTACTACCTCCCCCCAGGGGAGAAAGGCTGAACGGGAAGGTCATCCCATCAAGGTAATTGAACTGCTGTCCACTTTAGCAGGTCCGGGGTTTCTTGCCAGGACAGCAGTCCATACCCCTGCACAGGTGCTTAAGACCAGAAAAGCCATTAAAGAAGCATTCCTGGCCCAACTGGACAAATGTTTTGCCCTGGTAGAAATTCTTTCCACCTGTCCTACCAATTGGAAGCTCAGTCCCGTGGAATCCGTGGAATGGGTGGAAAAACAAATGCTGCCTGTTTATCCTTTAGTAAAACTGGAGCGGAGTGATGACGGAACATGGCTAAAAACTCAACTCTAATTTCAGGATTTGGGGGCCAAGGAGTTCTGCTCTTTGGTTCAATTTTGGCGGAAGCAGGAGCAGCTTTGGGAAAATGGGTCTCTTTCCTCCCGGCATACGGGCCGGAAGCCAGGGGAGGAACGGCATTTTGTACTACTATAATCAGCGACACACAAATTATCTCGCCTCTTATTGACAATACTGATAATCTGGTGGCATTAAATAATCCTGCTGCTGAACGGTTTCTACCAAAGTTAAAAGCAGGAGGCACGCTCCTGCTCAATTCATCCTTGGTTCCCAATCTACCACATACAGATGGGTACCATGTTTATAAATTGCCGGCCAGCCAGTTAGCCGAAGGCATTGGCAGCCCTCGTTGTCTTAATATGCTCTGCCTGGGGGCACTGCTAAAGGTAAAAAATTTGGCGCCCCTGTCGCTGGTTAAAAATGTTATACGGGATATGCTGGGTGAAGAAAGGAAAGATTTAATCGAGCTGAATTTTAAGGCTTTGGAATTAGGATACAACTACTTTTAGAAGCAAGTACAAGGACCTCTGCCTGCAATGCAGAGGTTTCTTGTTTAAAATGTATATTGCTTTCATAAGCTGTAGATGCTAAAATCAACTTAGATATTTAGAAATTTATTTAATTATCTAAAAGGAGGGAGTAGATGTCTTTACAGGATACTTTTAAAGCCCTGTCGGATAACACCCGCCGGGAAATTTTAAAGCTCTTGAGGGAAAAGGATATGACTGCAGGGGAAATTGCAGGGAAATTTAACATCACAAAGCCCAGCATTTCCCACCATCTCAACCTGCTCAAACAGGCGGGGCTGGTTATAGATGTACGCCAGGGGCAAAATATTTACTACTCGCTCAATACCAGCGTGGTTGAGGAAGTGTTGGGCTGGTTTTTACAGTTGACCAAGAGGAGGTTAGATAATGAATAACCTGAAAAAAGACTGGCTGTTATGGTTAGTGCTCGTAAGTTTGTTTGTGATTGGGTTCATCTTCTACCCGCAGCTCCCCGACCGAGTGCCTATGCACTGGAACGCTTCCGGGGAAGTGGACGGTTACGGTTCCAGGTTCGCGGGGGCCTTTGGCATGCCTTTACTAACCTTGGGTATTTATCTGCTCTTCGTGATCCTCCCCCAAGTTGATCCGCGAAGACAGAATTATGACAAGTTCGCAGCAGTCTATGAGCTCTTGAAATGGGCAATTATCCTTTTTCTTGCAGTCATGTACTTTGTGACCCTGACCGCCGGGCTTGGCTTTGCACCAAATGTGGGGCTAATCACAAAATTAGGCGTTGGCATACTGCTGGTGATTTTAGGCAACTACTTTGGGAAATTGCGTCATAACTATTTCGTGGGAATTAAAACCCCTTGGACATTGGCCAACGAGGAAGTATGGGTTAAAACTCATCGCTTTGCAGGTCCGTTATGGATGTTGGCCGGTTTAGTTTTCATTATTACAGCCTTTTTCGACCACCCTGCCACTTTTTGGGTTGCTATGGGAGGAATCTTTTTAGCCTCTATATTAAGTGTAGTTTATTCCTTTTGGTTGTTTCGCAGGTTGTCTTGAAAGCTTGTAAACCCAGGTGCTTTTATGATAAAAAAAATAGTGAAAATAAAAAAAGAGGGGAGTACGAACATGAACAGTAACAATCTGCAAGAAGAAACAAGGGAATTTCAAGCTGAAGTCAAACAAATGCTGGACATCGTGATCAACTCCCTTTATACTAACCGGGAAATATTTCTCAGGGAGTTGATTTCCAACGCCTCCGATGCCTTGGAAAAGCTCCGCTATTTAAAAATCACCAACAAAGAAATCTTAGACAGGGACTTACCGCTGGAAATATCCATTAATACTGACGATATTGCCCATACTCTGACCATCCAGGATACGGGCATCGGCATGACCAGGGAGGAATTGGTGGAGAATTTGGGCACAATTGCCCATTCAGGATCGAAGGCTTTCATTAAACAACTGACTGAAAACGATCGCAAAGACGTAGAACTCATCGGCCAATTTGGCGTAGGTTTTTATTCCGCGTTTATGGTGGCTGACAAGGTTACAGTTTACACCCGTTCTTGCCTGCCGGAAGCCCAAGGGTATATCTGGAGTTCGGAAGGGACCGGCAGTTACACCATCAAGGAGGCTCTGGATTTAAAACGGGGCACAAAAATCGTCCTGCACCTGAAAAATGATGCGCAAGAATTCGCCAAGCCGGAAACCATTAAAAGGATCATCAAGCAGTACTCGGGTTTTGTGCAGTTCCCCATTCTGGTCAACGGAGAAAAGGCAAATACAGTGCAACCCCTTTGGACCAAAAACAAAAATGAGGTTAGCGATGAAGAATACAACGAATTTTATAAATACATCGCCAACGTCTACGATGAGCCTTTATTCCGACTGCATTTCTCTGCAGATGCCCCCCTGTCCATCAATGCGCTCCTGTTTGTACCAAAGGAAAATCTAGAGCGCTTCGGTTTCGGCCAGCTCGACCCGGGGGTCAATCTTTACTGCAGAAAAGTGCTTATCCAGCAGCAGGCTGAAGGGATACTGCCCAAATGGCTACGGTTTGTGAAAGGCGTGGTGGATAGCGAGGAACTTCCGCTGAACATTTCCCGGGAAACCATGCAGGACAATATGCTGGTCAGCAAGCTCCGCCGGGTGCTTACCAGCCGCTTCCTGAAATTTTTAAATGAACAGAGCAGAACAGAGACGGAAAAGTACAATGACTTCTGGAAAAAATTCGGCATCTTTATCAAGGAAGGATTAGCCACCGACTTTGAGCATAAAGAAGAACTGCTAAAACTTCTGCGGTTTGAATCTTCCAAAACTGAGCCGGGGAAGTTGATCTCCCTCAAAGAGTATCTGGACAGAAAGACAACAGGCCAAAAGGCTATCTATTTCCTGAACGGTCCTAACAGGGAGGTAATTGAAGCGAGCCCTTACCTGGAAATTTTCCGGAAAAAAGATCTGGAAGTACTCTATACCTTTGATGCGGTGGATGATTACGTGCTTAACCAGCTGGGCGAATATGAAGGGAATAAATTTGTTTCCGCGGACCAGGAAAACCTGGAACTGCCGGATGATGGGGGGCACACTCCTGCCGCAGACGGTTTGGCGGAAGCAGATGTCAATGCTTTGGCAGACTGGTTGAAGCAGCAGTTGGGTGAAAAAGTAACAGATGTAAAAGCATCCAAACGGCTGACCGACAGCCCTGCTATTGTGCTGAATCCCGGATATATGACTAACAGCATGCAGCGCATGATGCAGTTAATCAACAAAGAACTGGACTACCCGGTGCCTAAGGTGCTGGAAATCAACACCACGCACCCCATAATCAAACGCCTTGACATTTTGCGTAAGAATAACGACCCCTTTGCCAAAGTGGCCGCTGAGCAAATCTATGACAACGCTTTAATTGCCGCCGGCTTAAATTTTGACCCCAAAGGCATGGTCAACAGGCTGAATCAGATCCTGGAGCGAGCTTTACAATAGTTTTGCCAATGCCAACCCCCCAGTGCAGGAAAACTGCCGGGGGGTTTTAACTTTGCACTACCCAGGAAATACTACGTAGTCTTCCGGTATACCGTGCCTTGAGCCAGGGCGACTAACTCACCTTTATCGTCTAAGACTTCCATCCGATAAAGGCCTGTTTTCTTAGTAAGGTTCTCTTCGCAAGCAGTGGCAGTTAAGATAGTTCCTACTGTAGTGGCTTTTAAAAAATTGATGTTTACATTCAGAGCCAACGCCAACGGGCCATGGGCATTGCTGGCGGCCGCAAAGGCAAAATCCGCCAAACTGAAGAGCGCTCCACCATGGGTTATGCCGGCACCGTTCAGCAACTCCGGTTTTACCTCCATAACCGCCCGGGCATAACCCGGTTTCATTTCCAGCAGTCTAATACCAAGATGCTTGGCCAGCGCATCCTTTTCCATTCGAGCTTTCACCTTATCCGCTTCGCCGTAGCTTTCACATTGACACTCTGCAACATTTCCAGCCTCCGCTTTAAACTCCTTCATCCTGGTACACCTCTTTACCGTTATCCCATTAATTTACTTCTTTATATAATGTATATCAAACCTTCTCGGCTTTTTAATTAATTGCCCTGGCTGGAACGGGAACCGCGGGGACAATAGTTTCTTAATAGCCTAAAATTTCCCCAACTACTACCACCGTTACATCGGTAAAGCTGGGCTTTCTTTTCATTACCGAGAATACGTTGCAGATCCTGGTTTTGCCCTGACAGTCGGCGCAAAGGCCGGTTACAGCGCAGGGATTTGGTAGATCCAACCGCTTGTTGTTTTTCGGAGAAGCTATTTCCCTAATGCGCTCATAAGCGGCATGCACATCTTTACAGATTTTATTGATACCGGCAATAATGATTACTTTTTTTGGTCCAAAAGTCATTGCCGCAACCCTGTTGCCTGTCCCGTCCATATTGACCAGAAAACCATCCAGTGTCAAAGCATTAGTGCTGCTCAAAAAAACATCGCTTAAAAGCTGCTGCCGGCGAATCTCCAATCTTTCTTCCGCTGACAGTCCCGGCGCATTATGGTTTAACAGCTTCGCACCTTTGCTCTCGATCTTTTGAGGCAACTCAAGTTCAGCCACGGTCATTGAACCACCAATTCCCACTTTGGCTCCTTCAGGAATCATATTCAGCACATGTTCTACGGCATCTTGGCGGTTAGAAAAATATACCGCATCAAAGTTATTTTTTTGCAGCGCCTCGACCACTTTTTGTCCGACAACATCGTTATGCCACTTATGTATACTCATTTATCTTCCTTCCCTTTTTGGATTTTTTATATGGACAAATTTCCCCTGATTAAATTATAACATGCTCACTATACAGCGAACAGGGAAAATAAAAAAGCGCCACACTGGCAAAACAAGCTCATCTGCCTCTTTTTTCCTGCACCGCTTCACAAAGTTCAATAAGATGGTGTACAACAATCTCCAATGCTGCTTTGAGATCGATCGTCTCTGTTTCCAGGCTTTGTTTTACGAGCTCTAGCCTTTTTATTGCCAACTCCAAATCCTGCATGGTTACCTCCAAAAAACAAATATAACTTTTAAAGCCATCATATCTTAAACAAGTTTATACTGTCAAAGTAAACCGTCAGCAATTAAAGCCAGCAACTCCAGCCGGTTCTATAGCAATTTTCATCCAATTAGCAGTGGCTTACTGCCAAAGCTGCCAATATAAAAAGCTGCCCTGTCTTGTTTAACTTTTTCCATAAACAAGGATTTTGCGCTGAAAGGCAGAATTACTAAAATAATTAACTGTTGCTACATTTACGTATTCCGGAGGATAACTCATGTCTCTTGTCTTAATTATGACAACGGCTTTTGCCCTGTTGATCTTTTTTCATTTCTTTGCTGCAGCCCGCGGACTTAAAAAAAGCAGGGAAATCAAAGCAACTCACGTACCCTGGGGAATTTCGGTAATCAAGCCCGTGAAAGGCATTGATGCTGACGCCTATCAAAACTTTAAATCCTTTTGTGAACAAAAACTGGCCGTACCCTACCAACTCATTTTCAGTTTGCAGGATGCTGATGACCCTGCGCTACCTCTACTCAATAAATTAAAAGCCGAATTCCCCCGGCTGGATATACAAATCACAGTTAATCCGGTAAAAAACAGTCTAACGGCCAAGAGCAGCAACCTCTTTTACGGCTTAAAGCTGGCCAAATATGATTGTCTTATCCTGAGCGACGCCGACATGTACGCAGGACCAGATTTCATTGCCAGGATAGCTTCCCAGCTATACAACAAGCAAAAAATAGGAGTTGTCTCAGCGCTACCAGTACATGTCAAGCCCCAAGGATTTTGGGCCTGGATTTATCAACTGCAGCTCAATGCCACTATCCTGGCCCAATGGCTGCCCTATGCTTCGATTTTTAGGCTGGGAGTAGCAGGTGGCACTATTGCCATCAAAAGAGAGGTCCTGGAAAGAATAGGTGGAGTTGAAGCTTTTGGCGGTTATGTGGCGGAGGATGTGCGAATCGGGCAGCTGGTGAAAGAAGCGGGTTACCAGGTAGCAGTAGGGCCGGTAATCTATTCGCCGGTAGGAGCTAAAACTCTAGGGGATTTAGCAAGTTTACTGGCCCGGGGGTCTATCATTTACAGGCGCATGCTTCATACAGCCTTAGAAGTTCCTTATCTGGTCGTAGCATATTGCTACTTACTGTTAACTATCCTGGGAATCTTTGCTGCCAATACAACATTCTTCACGGCTGCAGCCATCCACCTGACAAGCAAAATAATTACGGCTGCCTTAATAACGAGAACAGCCGGAACCTCCGGAAAAGAAGCTTTTTTAGTACCTATCTTAGACGTGATTTTTATTTATCTTTACTTCCATACTTTACAGAAGGGGGTCTTGACTTGGCGGGGCATAGCCTACAAAGTTGATGAACAAGGGCGCATGCTCCCGGTTAATTAGGTTTGTACATAAATTTCGCTTGAACAATTGGCAGCCTGTAAAAGGCAGCCGCTCGTTCAAGCGATTGACGAAATCCAAATCCCCTGCTTACGGTTTGTCAGGATTGGGTGCTTTCACAACCAGGATCTCAAAATCTTCTTCTATTGCATGTACTCCATGAGGGATGTATTTTGGACTGAAGACTATGTCATTTTCTTTTACCATATAGGACTCTTGCCCGATTTCGATACATCCGCTGCCTTTAATCACATAGTAGAAAATGTCTACCGGCGTTACATGAGCAGGAATTTTATCCCCCGGCTTGAGCAAAAGATTTAGAACTCTGGCAGAATCCTCTTCAAAAATATTGCGGGCTAAAATGCCCCTGTGGTTCTTCCGTGCCGGTATCTCAGAAAGGCTGATTTTAAAGTTACGAGTCAATGTTTCCATGCTGATCATCTCCTTTAGTATTGTTTACGTGGAATTTTGAAATTTTAGTACTATTAAACTATTAAACAGGTGTAATAAATATTATAAATTTACTGAAAAATTTTGTCAACCAAAAATATGATAAATATCTTTATTGCCAATGGCTGAATTAGTAGAATTTTTTAATTCTTCTATTATTAATATGGCAACTTCACTGAAATATTGCCAGTTATACAAAAAAATTGTACTATCTCACCTACACAAACCTGGCAATTCACGAAACATGCAATAGATAATCAATCTTCTCTGACAGAGTCAGCTTACCGGGGGCCCAATTTCGCTCGGGGCATTCCAGGATCCGGTAAGGCATGTTCAGTCCTTGCACGAAATTATAGAATTTAGCATCGAGCCAGGGCGGAGTCCAAGCCCCCGACCGGCAGATATGAATTGCCGCCACCTCTATCTGGCCTTTCAGATCTTCCAGCGTGCAGTACCGAATATTAAATACCCGATTGATTTCTTCAAAATCTTCCTGCTTTTCATAGGTGTACGGGCTATAAAAAATGGTTGCTTTGGCAATAACGTTGTCTTGCAACAATTTACCAAGCCAGTTGGCACAGTTAAGTTCAAAAGCCAGTGAGCTAATCCCCCCGTAACCAAGATCGGCGTGGGCGTCAAATAAATAAACGTGATTGCAGCCATGGTCGCGGCAAATCTCATAGGAGAACTTATGGGAATCGGAAACATAAACTTTAGTTGTTTTTCTAATGTTAAACCGGGTTATAATCTTGGGCCAGAACTCTTCCAATTCCGGGCCGGTATCTACTGTCCGCCGGATATCCTCCCCTCTCATCCTCTCTCTTAGATATCTTTGATACCACAGCCCGCTCAAGTTCTGAGCATTTTCCAGATAAGACCCACACCATTCTTTGTTTACCGGTACAAAATAATCCCAATCAATACTTAAAAGATTTTTTTCCACAAAAACCACCTCAGTTAACTTAATTTAGTTAATGAGACATTTTTGAGTAAAAAATCTATAAGTATGAACGACATTATTGTTATAGATAATTTTACAACTAATGGAAAAAGAATTCAACCTATTATGACCTAATCCCAGTGACGGCTAACTACGGATAAGTCTATTTTGAATTATTTAGTTGCAAAATATTGTATCGAACAGCAATCCATAGCATGTTTACATACTTTCCATCAGCTGAACCAAAATATTAGAAAGGAATGCGTCGAGAGGGATGTATATATGGATGAGTCATTGACAATTACCGTCGAAGGGAAAGAGATCAGAATTTCGAACCCGCAAAAAATTTTATGGCCGGAAACAGGGTTTACTAAACTATATTATGTAAACTTCCTGCTCAGTGTAGCTGATTATCTTTTGCCCTACAGCAAAAACAGACTGCTGATGATGTGGTGTTATCCTGACGGCGTGAATGCAAAACGCATTGTACGCAAAGCAATGCCTTCTTTTGCTCCGGCATGGATTCAACGCACATTTTATATCGATAAGCATTGGATTTTATTAAACGACAGGCCAACCCTTGCTTGGTTGGCCAACTTGGCAGCTCTGGAACTACACGTTCCATTTGACACTTACGACCGCATTGGTTACCCTACAGAATTAGTTTTTGACCTGGATCCGATGGATACGGACAACTTTGAATTGGTGTTAGAAACGGCACTACAATTAAAAGACTTACTAGACTCCCTCGGTCTTAAAAGTTTTGCCAAAACCTCCGGTTCAACAGGATTACAAGTATATGTTCCTATAGAGCCAAAATACGAATACCGGGAGACCCGCATGGTAAATGAATTTATAGCAAAGTATATGGTGCAGAAGAACCCTGATAAAATAACCATTGACAGAGTGGTCAAAAGGAGGGGAAAAAAACTATATTTTGATTATCTCCAGCTCTGGAAGATGCGAACTTTACCTGCCCCCTATTCGTCCCGGGCAACAGCTACAGGTACAGTATCAACGCCGGTAACCTGGGAAGAAGTAAGAAAAGGTTTTAGCCCTACTGATTTTACCATGGTTAACATAATACAGAGAATTCAGGAAAGAGGGGATCTATTCAGTCCTGTTACCACCGAAAAAAATAAATATATGCAAAGCCTAGATAAAATCCTTGCTTTTTTAAAAACGCATAAAAGCGTAGTTATGATTTAGTTCTGGTACAAATAAACTCCCTTCCACCGGCAAGAGGGATATAAGTAATCAAGGTATACTATGAAACTTTTAATTGTCCGGGACGTCCTTCCCCGTTTCGCTGCACAGCAAAGGGTATACTATGCTCGTGCCGCAATCTTCTTACAAGCTCAACGCTCTTTTGGTGACTGCGCAACATCACCAGAGCTAATTCCAGTCCGGGGAAACCGGTCATCATATAATAATCACCTGTTGAGTCCCCGGCAACAAGCATGGGCTCAGTGCCCAATTTGCTCACCAAAAATTGTTCAATGGCCTGCATCTTGCCTGTTTTAAATGTGATGGGATAAGCCTCATCAATTCTAGGTTGAAGAACATTGCAGCTGTCCCTGTCCAACCGGACAGCCAGGAGATGGTCTTGAGGCAAAGCATAACCATATTGTTGATAAGTGACCAGTGGAATTAACACTTCTTTAGCTGAAGCGGAACAAACATAAACGCCAATGCCCTTTGCCTTTAGTTCCTGAAAAAGATGAACCACCAAGGGGTTAATTCGAAGTCCTCCGGTATAATGCGCTGATAAGACCCCTGTCTTTTTGGACAAGGCAGGACTGCTGCTTAACAAATGGCATTTGCGCTCCGCATGCAAATTAAAATCTATCGATTCCTTTGACAAATTTTCTAGTTCTATGGCCGTCATATTGCTGTACAAATACATCATCCATAAAAAACTGTCTTTGGTAAAAGCATGATCATTGATTAGCAGATAGAAATAAAACATTTTAGCTTTAAAATCGTTAAACTCTTCCGTCTCCCGGATTTTTTCCAAGCTCATTTTTTGGTTCACAATATAATGTTCGTATAGAAAAGTATAATCTTCCAGCAGATCGCTGCTGATTTGCTCCGCATGTTTTTCTACAGGACTTTCCCCAGAAAAGTTGTCTTTGAGTGCAATCGATAAAATTCCGGAAAATTCCCAAGGGGTAAGTTTATAGCGCAGGTTATCTATTTGATAAATAAACAAGGTTTCAGTTACATCGCCGTAAATGCAGGTATTATCCCAGTCAAACACTGCATATGGGTTTGACTTGTTTTGTGCTTTCTCGAGTAAATTTTGTAACGCGGCTTTTACCTCCGGTTGCCAGCCGGATAAATTGCTGTGCATTTATACCACCTTCGTCATTATTTTCTCCACCACCATCATATACCATTTTTCACAAAAGTATCATTAAATTTGTGTTAAGATTTTAAAGTCTGATTTTAACAAATTTCTTCTTTTCAATATGTCATTTTTCCTGCCCTACGTATACCTTATGAACACAAAGAGCAGAGGGGACGTTATTCCGCCGGTCGAAAAATAAAAGTCTGAAATAAAGAAAACTTGGCTTGCGCCAAGCCTTAGGGCGCCAGAATTTCTAGCGTTGTGTTTACACAATGCGTAGAAATTCCAGTCCTTTAGGGCGCCAGAATTTCTAGCGTTGTGTTTACACAATGCGTAGAAATTCCAGTCCTTTAGGGCGCCAGAATTTCTAGCGTTGTGTTTACACAATGCGTAGAAATTCCAGTCCTTTAGGACTGGCGGACGCCTAGTTGCCCTTATGCGCCGTGAAATTTATACTTCCTGAATAGCCAAGAAACCTCTATGCAGACCTTTCATAGTCCGCATAGAGGCTTTATGTGCAGCGTACTACCCCAAATTGGGCAGCAATTACATATCAAGCGAAAAATCTCGGATAAAAGCCTGTGCCAGCTTTTCATCCCAGTTCGATGCAGCTTTACCGGCTGCCACGGGTTTTAGCCGGCCCAAGAAAAAGCGCAGCATTTCCGGCTCATATTCGAAGGTCAAGCCCCCAATCATTTCCCGGTGATTATAGAGCCACGCCACCCGGTCCACTACATATTCGATGTGGGACAAGGTGAAAACCCGGCGCGGTACGGCCAAACGCACCAACTCCAGTTCGGAGATAAGCTCGGTGCCGTCTATATCGCGGTCCATGGATACAGTTCCGCGCTCCATGCCGCGCACTCCGGAGCAAATGAAGATAGCCGCCGCCAAGGCACCAGCCGGATACTGCGGGTGATCCAGATGCGGGAGGAAACGCATGGCATCAATGTGTGCTCCGACACCACCGGCCGGCGTCACTACGGGTACGCCTTTTTCGGATAGCCTGGCAACAAAGTATTCAATCAGGTCCGCCGCACACCCGGCTGTATACTCATCAGTCATTTCCCGAAGCCCAACGGCCATAGACTCGATCTCACGAGTTGAAATACCACCGTAAGTTAAAAAGCCTTCATAAACAGGCACCAACGGTGCTATTAAATCATAAATTTCTTTTTTGCGGGTTGCGATGAGGCCACCGCGGGATGTACAGCTTTTGCGGGCCGACATGTAGATAAGATCGGCCATGGAAATTATCTCATGGATAATCTCACCGATTGTACGATTTTCATATCCGGCTTCCCGGCGTTTGATCATATAGGCATTATCACCGATAAGGCTGGTATCGACGATAATAGGAATTTTGTATTGATCGGCGATGGCCCGTACTTCTTTTAAGTTAGCCATGGAGAAGGGCTGGCCTCCCAGGAGGTTGGCCGTCGATTCCATTCGGATGAACGGAATCTTATCCGCCCCGTGTTTGAAAATCAAACTTTTCAGTTTTTCTATATCCAGGTTGCCCTTAAAACTATAACTGCTGTCAGTATTAAACGCTTCATCGATGCAAATTTCTTCTACTGTTCCGCCGGCCATTACAAAATGCGCCTTGGTGGTGGTAAAATGCTGGTTCATGGGTATTACATGGCCCGGCTTGACAAAGCACTTGGCAATCAAGTGTTCCGCCGCCCTACCCTGGTGTACCGGTAGTGTATACTCACAGCCAAAAACTTCGCGCACCGCCTCGGCCAGCTTGTAAAAGCTTTCCGAACCGGCATAGGCGTCGTCCGCTTCCATGGAAGCAGCCAGTTGGGCATCACTCTGGGCGTTGGTGCCTGAGTCGGTTAGCATGTCGAGAAACATATCCCTTGTGCGCAGCAAAAAGGTATTAAACCCCGCTTCCCGGATCGCCGCCAGCCGTTGCTCCACCGTTGGAAAAGGCAAACGCTGAATAATCTTGACTTTGTGCATGTCCAGTGGCAAATTCCTGCCGTCTGATAATTTAATCATTTTTTCCCTCCGTCCTACCTTACTGCATTTCAATGGACTTCTGTAGCGTCCCAGTACATAATTATCCGATCGCGGTTCAAGCGGTGATAGCATCAGCTTGAATACGCTTGTGCAAAACCTCCCCTGAACAGTAAACCGGATAGATAACAATTCTATAACAACCGGCTAAATCCTTTTTTTCATTTCAATTTTGTACGGGATTATGTTAACCGGGAGCTGATTCGGAAGGAAAAAGATCACACAAAACCGGGACCAAAAGGGCCCCGGTCAGACTTTTTAGTCGAGCATACCTAAAGCATCAGCCGCTAAAATGGCATCATAAACCATTTGCGCATCTACAGGAAAAGGCATATTATGAATTGTTTCATTTTCGGCAGTTGCAGCTTCTGCTACTTTGCGCAGCTTTTGCTCATCGATACCCTCTAGTCCTAGCTCGTTCAGAGTAGTTGGCAAACCAACAGACCGACAAAAATCCACTACTTCAAAAATGACATCGGTAGGCCTGTTTTCCATTACCAACTGAACAATGGTGGAGAAAGCAACCTTTTCTCCGTGAAAATAGCGGTGAGTTTCCTCCAAAACAGTGAGGCCGTTATGAATTGCATGAGCTGCGGCAAGCCCTCCGCTTTCAAAGCCAAGTCCGCTTAGCAGAGTATTAGCTTCCACAATCCTTTCCACTGCCGGAGTTACAACCTGCCGTTGTACTGCTGTTTTGGCTGTCAACCCGTATTCGATGAGCGTATCGTAGCAGAGATTGGCCAAGGCCAGGGCGCTGGCAGTAGCTATTCCTCCCGACATAGCGGGAAGATGCCGCGTACTGCTTGCTTCCGCTTCAAATTTCGTTGCCAGGGCATCCCCCATGCCGGCCACAAGAAATCTTGCAGGGGCATTAGCTATGATGCGAGTATCAACTAATACTATCTCCGGGTTTTTGGGTAAAAGCAAATACTCCTCAAATTCCCCCGTTTCTTTATAAACCACAGCCAAAGCGCTGCAAGGAGCATCGGTGGAAGCAATAGTAGGTAAGATCGCTACAGGGAGCATTGCGTAGTAAGCTACTGCTTTGGCTGTATCCAAGGTCTTGCCTCCACCAAAGCCGATAATCAGGTCGACACCTTCGTTGACAGCAATTGTTTTTAAACGTTCAATTTCAGGTTTAGAACACTCTCCACCAAATCGTTCAATCCGATATTTAATTTTGCCCAGACCTTTGGCCAGTAAAGTCTGCGCCGTATTTAGCACAAAGGGGTCAGCAATAATGAGTGCTTCGGAACCAAAATTTCCTATGTACTTTTCGGCCACTTGCAAGGCGCCTACGCCCTGGACATATTTACTAGGGGCATTGAGTGCTTGGATCATGCTCATATTCATCACTCCTAATTGGTCTTTACATTTAAATTAAGCAGAACTAGCTAAACTTATACAAAAGAAAACATGAAAGGCATCTGAATTTCTAATACTTTTGTTGCCAAATTATGGCCATTCCTAAAAGGTTATTTTATCACTTTGCCGAATATTTTGCTTAAAATTATCAAGGGAGCGGTCACTGGGGAGATTAAAACAGCCCCAAATTTTTTGGGG
The DNA here is from genome assembly GCF_004353525.1 of Zhaonella formicivorans. Taxonomy (NCBI): domain Bacteria; kingdom Bacillati; phylum Bacillota; class Clostridia; order Neomoorellales; family Zhaonellaceae; genus Zhaonella; species Zhaonella formicivorans. The sequence goes on along the minus strand of NZ_CP085524.1, from coordinate 3,242,844 downwards.
CTGTTTTAATTAGCTGGCAACTTTTTTTGATCCGGCCATCATCAATCCCAATTCTTCAATGCTGGCTTCTTTGGCATCTATAACACCCATGATTTCCCCTTCATAAATAACAGCAATTCTGTCACTAAGGGAGAAGATTTCTTCCAGCTCGGTGGATACCAATAGCACGCCGCAGCCGCGGTCCCTTTCTTGAATAATCCTCTTATGCACGTATTCTGTTGCCCCGATATCCAGGCCCCTGGTGGGGTGCATGGCAATTAAGAGGTTGGGTTCCCTGGAAATTTCCCGTCCCAAAATAACTTTCTGTTGATTACCCCCGGACAAATTTCTGGCCTTTACTTCAATATTCGGTGTTTTGACGTTATACTGCTCTACAAGCTCCTCCGAGTGGTTTTCGATGAATTTCCAGTCCAAAAAGAGCCCGTGGGCAAAAGGTTGCTTGTAATAGCTCATGAGCATCATGTTTTCCTTGATGGACATATCCATGACCAGTCCGCGCTTATGACGATCTTCAGGAATGTGGGCCACTTTTTCCTCCAAGATCTCCCTGGGATGCTTATTAGTAACATCTTTGCCGTTAACTCTGACTGTACCGGCGGTCACTTTACGCAGACCGGCGATGGCCTCTACCAGCTCAGACTGGCCGTTGCCATCAACGCCCGCAATACCCAGCACTTCTCCAGCCCTGACGGTTAGCGACAGCCCTTTAAGGGCTTTTAACCCTTTGTTATTCAAACTTTCTATATTTTGCATTTCCAGTACCGGTTGACCCGGGTTGCATGGCTTTTTATCGAATCGTAGAAATACATCCCTTCCCACCATGAGGCGGGCTAATTCTTCCTTACTGGTATCCTTGGTGTTAACTGTGGCCACCGACTTGCCCGCTCTTAAAACCGTTACTCGGTTGCTTATGGTCATCACTTCGTTTAGCTTGTGGCTGATGAAAATAACGGTATGACCTTCCTGAGTTAACTGCCGCATCATCACAAACAATTCTTCTACTTCCTGCGGCGTCAAGACGGCAGTCGGTTCATCGAGAATTAGCAGATCAGCCCCACGGTAAAGTGCTTTGATAATCTCCAGGCGCTGCTGCTGACCTACCGACAGCTGCCACACTTTGGCCCAAGGATCTATATCCATGTTATATTGTTTGGATAAAGCGGCTATTTTTTGGGCAGCGCCTTCTAAGTCCAAGACAGCCCCTTTGCCCGATTTCATTCCCAGAACAACATTTTCCACCACAGTTAAGGCAGGTATTAACATAAAATGCTGGTGGACCATCCCGATTCCCAGTTCAATGGCTACTTTTGGGGAAACAATATCAACTTTTCTGCCTTTTAGATAAATCTCGCCTGAGGTAGGTTGATATAAACCATAAAGGATGCTCATCAAGGTACTTTTTCCAGCGCCATTTTCGCCCAGCAGCGTATGGACTTCCCCCGCTGTAACCTCGAAGTTGACGTTATCATTAGCCCTCACACCGGGGAATTGTTTCACAATGTTCCTCATCTCTAAAAATGCCGGCATAAGATGATCCCCTCCACTCTTTTACTCCTTACTATAAGGCACTCCGCTGGCAGCCGGGCCTTGAGATTTACCTACGAAACCTGCTAATGCCAATATTGTCAAGATGTACGGAACCATAAGCAGGAACTGGAAAGGAATATCTGTCCCGGATGCTTGCAAACGAAACTGCAATGCATCACCGGCGCCGAATAAGAGGGCCGCTCCCAGCGCTCCCAACGGGCTCCATTTTCCGAAAATAACAGCTGCCAGAGCTATAAACCCCCGACCTGCCACCATATTCTCCGTAAAGAAGCTTAATAAGCCGAGGGAGACATAAGCCCCTGCCAAGCCGGACAGCAAACCGCTCACCAACACGCTGGCGTAACGGACCTTGTAAACATCAATACCCACAGTATCGCAAGCTTTTGGGTGTTCGCCCACTGCCCGCACTTTCAAACCAATATCTGTTTTAAAGAGGATAAAATGAGCAACAGGCACAAGCAGCAGTGCAATATAAACCAGGGCATTTTGTTGAAACAACACCGGCCCGATCACGGGTATTTTTGCTAATACAGGGATTGCCACAGGTGTAAAAGAATCGATTTGCGGAGGTGCAGTATTGACCCCGAACATAACCCTGGCAAATGAGGTGGTTAAGCCCAAACCTAAAATATTAATAGCCGCGCCTACCACAACCTGATCTGCTTTAACTGTGATGGTCAGGTAGGCAAAGATGAGGGAAATGAGAGCTCCGCAGAACATCCCGGCTAAAGCGCCAAACCAGGCATTTCCCAAGAAATAGGAACCGGCAACGCCCGCTAAAGCCCCTGTCAGCATCATTCCTTCGGCCCCGATGTTCACGATTCCGGACCTTTCCCCGTAGACCAAGCCCAGGGCCGCCAGTAGAATGGGGGTCGCTGTACGCAGATCAGCTGCTAAAAAGTTGGTGATTACATCTAGCATGAAACGCCCTCCCCTTTTGCAGCAGCTGCCAAACCTTTGCGCTTCTGAACAAAGTTAAAAATACTGCTGCCTACTACAAACATGATTACCAGCGCTTGAATAATATAGATAACGGCAATTGGCACTTTGGCAGCCATCTGCATCATATTGGCACCGCTGCGTAAGATGCCAAACAATATCCCTGATAAGAGAATACCAATGGGAGTGTTTTGCCCAAGCAAAGCCACGGCAATACCGTCAAAACCGTAGCCCGGGGAAAATGCCTGGAACAACCGGTGCTGTATTCCTAAAATTTCGTTCATGCCAGCCATTCCCGCAAATCCCCCTGCAATAAACATTGACAAAAAAGCATTGCGTTCAGGGTTTATTCCGGCATACCTGGCGGCTTCAGAGTTCAGACCCACAACCCTGGTTTCATAACCGACTGTTGTTTTCCAGAGAAACACATAGAACAAAACAATAGTTAGTAAAGCAACTAGCAAACCCAAATGCAGCCTTGTTCCGGGAAGTATCCTGGGCAGCTGGGCCGATAGTTCCACTGCCGGTGTTTGGGGGAAATTCCCCGGGGGCTCTTTCATAGGACCGGTAACCAGATAGCTTACCCAGTGAATGGCTACATAGTTTAACATAATAGTAGTAATCAATTCACTGGCCCCGAATTTTACTTTCAACCATGCGGCCAAAATTCCCCACAAGCCACCACCTATAAAACCTGCCAAGATTGCCAATGGCAAATGAATAAAGAGCGGCAATCCTTTAAGATAGATACCTACAACAGTAGCCAAGAAACCACCCATATAGAGCTGTCCTTCTGCGCCAAGGTTAATTAAGCCGCAGCGTTTAGCCAAGGCAAAACTTAATCCTGTAAAAATCAAAGGTGTGGTCTTAACAAGCGTTTCGCCAATGGCGTTGGTATTTCCCAATGATCCTTTCAGCAAATTCTCATAAGCTTTGAGAGGGTCCAGTCCCATAAATAAAATAACCACTGCGCCCAAGCCCAAGGCAAAGAATATGGCCACCAGTGGAGAGGCCATATTCTTAAAACTTTCCGTTACCCAACTTTTCCTGCTATCAATTTTTGTCGTCATTCCTTGCCTCCCTTTCTTTCCGTCTTCTGACTGCCTTTTTATAAAAAATTAGCCAAGCCTCAGCATATTATGATGGGGCTTGGCTTAGAAAATGAATGAGTCACCCTGGCTGTTAGTTTTCTTTACTGCTGGGGCAAAGCTTCAATGTCAATTTTACCTGCTTTAAGATCGGCGATAATCTGGTCGATCTTTGCTTTGGCTTCAGGGGAAACTTTACCTTCCAGCTGTGGGTTCCAGATTAAGCCCACAACATCTTGCTTAACACCAAGCGGATAGAATTGCGCCTTGAAATTACCTTCTTTTATTTGTTTTACTATATAAAGAATCCCTTCGGGAATATTGCGGAAGGCACTGACCAACACCGTGTCGGGAGCCAAACCGCTTTGATCTTTAATTACACCAATGGCAGGTATTTTGGCTTCCTTAGCTGCTTCTATCACCCCTAGACCGGCCTGGTCCGCTTGGTGCATGACGATGTCAGCTCCTTGCTGAATGAACACCTTCGCCATTTCTTTCGCTTTGGCAACATCTTCAAAACTGCCTGTGATTGTAGTAAGAGCTTCTACTTGAGGATTAACATATTTTGCGCCGAGTTTGAAACCTTCAACCATATTTGTAACAGGCGGAATAGACAGACCCCCAACAATAGCAACCTTGCCTGATTTAGTATAGGAAGCTGCTACAACGCCTCCCAGGAAACCGGCTTCTTTAGCAAGAACGCTGTAAGAACCAACGTTAGGCTCTTGGAATTCCTTGCTGTCAGACATCAGGAAAATAGTATCCGGAAATTCTTGAGCAACCTTTTTAGCCGCATCGGCAAACTGGAATCCATGTCCAATAATCACATTATAACCTTGAGCAGCATAACCCCTAAAAGACTCTTCGATATCCGATTGAGGCACACTTTCTTTATAAGCGATTTCCGCACCCAGCTCTTGCTCAACTAATTTTAAACCTTCGTAGGCGGAAGCATTCCAGCCGTTATCATTAATGGGTCCGGGAAGCAAAACTGCAACTTTAAATGCTTCTTGCTTTTCCTCGCTTTGAGCCTCGCCCGACTGTTTATCCTGCGCAGTGCCACAGCCAACTAACAGACTACCTGCAAAAACAAATACCATTAACAATGCCAGTATCCTTTTACTTTTGCTCACCATTAAATCCTCCCATATTTTATAGATTAATTAGCAGGAATTATAATTAATTTCTTATGGACCACCCCTTTCGTTGTAAAACAACCTCCCTGGGTTGTACAGAAAATTATCAAGCCCCAACCTTGATAGGCTGGGGCTTGGCTACGGTCATGCTGCATTTACCCGATGTATTTTATTTGTGTATTTTATTTGTAAGTCCTTTTAATATCGTTAACTACCAGACAAATAATGGGTAATAGGTTATAGGTAATACCTTTATTTATATTATAACCTTTTGCTAAAAAAAAAACAATATTTTTATCGAAAATTTAAAAAAATTTATACCACCTTTTAGCAGCACCCACAAATAGTTTTACTTTTTTTAAAAAAAACAGGCGTACTTTTTCGCATCTGCAAAATTTTCTCCGCCCTTACCTTTTAAATCTATTTGTCCTTAAAACTGAACTTTTTTTGCCTGATCATATTAAAACGGATATAGTTGGTGTCAATATATTCATTTGTATATAAAACCGGGTTATCTTCCTGATCATAATTAATAACATCGCAGTTTAAAAAAGATTTACCATCGGTGCATTTGAAGTGGGGACTTAAGGCACGAAGCTCCTCACTGGTTATTGTCGAGAGTTCAACCTTATCCCAAATAATTATTTTACCCAGGGTCAGCCTCAAAAATTCATAGATTGATGTGGTCATATCATCAAAGGAAACTGTGCCTTCAAGGGATTCTGCAGGAATTCTATCTATGCAGTATACTGCCGGATAATCGTCAGCATAAAAAATCTTTTCAATTACAAAGATTTTACTTTCGTGTTTTACTTGTAACTTATTCGCCTCATCAATAGTTGAGGCCCTTGCTTTTATGTTTACTGTTTCCACTTTAGCATTGTAGCCACTGTTTAAAATGACAAAGCGCAGATCATCTATGGGGTTAAAAGTGACTTTAATTTGCAAAGCCTCTTTATTGACAAAGGTACCTTTGCCTTGCTTTCTAAATATTATCCCCTCTGAGGCCAGTTCATTAAGGGCGCTTCTTACCGTAATCCTGCTTACGCCTATTTTTTCGGCCAACACTTCCTCTCTGGGAAGTTTATTGCTTACATTAAGGTCCATTGATTTAATATACTTGTAGATAGATTTTTTGGCCAATTGACTTAAACCTTTCTCTTCTATCCGGCTTATATCCATTCACGTGGCTCCTCCGTTACATAAAGTAACTTTCTAGTCCTACTTTTCAAATATAACATGTTCCGGACTAAAACAAGGTGGTTGTTTTTTAGTCTTTATACGGAAGCTTAATAATAAATTTTGTCCCTTTGTTCAATTCGCTTTCCACAGAAATTTCTCCCTTATGTCCTTCAATAATCTGCTTAACGATAGCCAGGCCCAAGCCGGTTCCACCCTGCCTGGTACGGGCTTTGTCCACTTTGTAGAACCTTTCCCAAATAAGGGGGATTTCCTCCTTAGGAATGCCCACCCCCGTGTCAGCTACCTTAATTACCGCCCACTCAGGCTCATAATTCAGTATTATTCTAATGGTGCCTCCGGCAGGAGTATGCCTAAAGGCATTGTCCAAAAGATTGATGAGCACTTGTTGTATGCGCATGGCATCAGCAGATACATACTGGCTGACCCCTTTTTCCGTAAATGTAAGGGCCACGTTGCTACTAGCCGAGGTTGACTGGTATTTGCGCACCACTTGTTTGATTAAATCGCTTAAGTCGATTTCCGATTTATTCAGTTGCAGCTGGCCTAATTCCAGTTGGTTTAAGTCAACCAAATCGTCAACCAGACTTCTTAACCTGATGGACTCTTCTTTAATAATCCCCAAATATTCTTTTTCTTCTTCTTCCGACTGGGGTATATCATCAAGCAGCGCTTCACTGTAACCTTGGATAAAGCTGAGGGGGGTGCGCAGCTCGTGGGAAACGCTGGCCACAAATTCTTTGCGGATTTGCTCCGTTCTTTTCTTCTGCGTTATATCCTGCACAATGATGATGACTCCGCTGGTATGCTCGTCTTGGCCTTTCCAAGGGGAAAGGTTAGCTGACAATGTTTTGCCGTCCAGCCTAAACTCCACATCCCTCAGCGTTTGTCCTGCCAGTACCTGCTGCCAAACCCGTGGGTCCAGAGTGGTGAAAATCTCTCCGAATTTTTTGTCCGGGGCCAACTGCTGCCCTAGCAGCTTATCTGCCGGCGGATTATATAGCGTGACCTTTTGGGAGTTATCAAAGACAACCACCGCATCGCTCATACTGGTTAAGATGGTGGATAACCTCTCTTTTTGCTGCGACAGCTCCCTGGTATGGTTATCCAGGTTCTCAGCCATGTAGTTGATGGACTGGGCCAAACTCCCGATCTCATCCTCCGATTCGATAGGTACCCGCACTTGAAAGTTCCCCGTAGACATTTGCAACGCGGCTTTTTGCATAGCGATGAGCGGTCTGGAAAGTTTATTGGAAAAGAAAAAGGCCAGGAGCATAGTCAGGGCGGTTGCCCCCAGGGCAGTATATAATATTAAATGCTTGATCGAAGTAATGGTGGCATAAAAGTCCTTATAAGGAGAGTACAAGAGTACTGCCCCAATCACCTCGTTTCCCGTTTCTACAGGAATGGCCACAGTCAATACCGGCTCCTTGAAATGCTCGTGAAAACCCTTCCTTATAACCGGCTGGCCTGCTAAAACTTGCCTCACTTCAGCCGTTTGCAGGTGCATTCCCTCATTCATGCCCATCCTGTTGCCGCATGCCATAACCAAGCCTGTTTTGTCAACCACCATCACATCGGCATTGACAAATTTGCCAATGGTCTCCACCTGACCGGCTATTTGAGACCGGTGGTCGCTGGTGAGCAGCGCCGCTATTTCCTTCCCATGGGTCAATAAATTATTGGCTTTTTCGTTCAGGTAAAATGTTTCCAACAGTTTGAAAAGGGAAATACCAAGGGCTAAAAGGACTATGAGCATCAAACTGGTAGTGGCCAGTAACAGCTTTGCGCTTACCCGCGTTTTAAGCCATGACAGCATCGAATTTATACCCCACTCCCCAAACTGTATGAATGAATTTGTGGGTTGATGAAACCTGGTTTATTTTTTCCCTGATATTTTTTACATGAGTATCAACAGTACGCAGGTCCCCGA